>JAIUOG010000098.1 GCA_020161725.1 Pseudomonadota bacterium | reverse complement strand
GAAGTTGCTAACCCGTCTGCCATTTTTTTATCACGCCAGCCCGAAGCAACGCCTGGCAGTGCCATTATGGTTACTTGGGAAGGTTCAAGGCCTATGCTTGTCGAAGTGCAAGCCTTGGTAGACGAAGCGCATGGGCAGCAAGCAAAACGGGTTACTGCAGGCCTTGAACATAATCGTCTAGCTATTCTTTTAGCTGTTTTGCATCGCCATGGGGGAGTTGCCACCTTTGATCAAGATGTGTTTATTAACGTGGTGGGTGGTGTAAAAGTCAGTGAAACGGGCAGTGATTTAGCCTTATTGGCGGCTGTTGTTTCAAGTTTGAGAAATCGTATTATCGACAAAGAAACCATCATTTTTGGTGAAGTAGGACTAGCAGGAGAAATTAGGCCCGTTCAGTCTGGACAGGAGCGTTTAAAAGAAGCTCAAAAACACGGTTTTAAAAGAGCTATCATTCCTTTTGCAAATGCACCAAAGCAGCCTATGGATATTGAGATTGAAGCTGTAAAGCATGTGCAAGAAGTATTAATGAAGCTTTAAATGAAGCCTAGGCTAGTGTTGATAAGTCCAGCATACGACAGTAAAAATTAAACACTTAACCCCTCGCCCCCGTGGGTGAGCGGGAACGGAACTCCATAAGATCGCAAAACTTTAAAAGCACTAATGCTGATTAAAATAATCAAGCGGTACACCATAAATAGAGCAGGCTAATTTCTTAGTCGATTTTTTTTCCCATTCAGGGTTATCAAGAATTTTAATTGCATCCTTATAACCTCTTTCAAGTCGAGTATTAATGGCTGAGCGAATGAAATTATAGTCTTTAAAGGAATGAGCGAAGGGCGTGCCGTTATAAATAATGTGAACAACACTGAAACGTTTCTCATGACCTAAGGCTAGAATTTTTTGTATTTCAGGGTCATCTTTGGCATCTGGCTTTAAATGTTTGCCTAGATAATTAATGGCTGTTTGTAGATTTTGCCTACTTGTATAAACATTGGTTAACCTCCTTGAATGGCTGGCATAACGAATGTCTTTTTGTCTTTCTTCTATTTGCTCCATTGTTTGTGGCATTAAGCCTTTCAAACTAAAGCAATCAACAACAAAACAAAGTGTATTTTCTTCTGGCATGGCATCTAACACTGTTACTAAAGGGGTGTTCGCATAAATACCGCCATCCCAATAATATTGCTCGCCAATTTTCACGGCAGGAAAACCAGGTGGAAGTGCTGCAGATGCTAAAATGTGATCGGGAGTAATCGTATCGACCTGATTATTAAAAAATTCCATTTCACCTGAAATAATATTCACAGCACCAAGGCAAAGTGTAATTTTTTTTTCATTGATTAGGTCAAAATCAATACAGGCTTCGAGCGATTTACGCAAAGGACTGGTATCATAATAGGATAGATTATCAGGCGTATCTTCTGTAAAAGGCGTAGGCGGAAAAGATTTTGGTTTGAAAAAGCCTTCTACGCCTAAAAATAGCGAATACAATGCGCCCATATAATTATGAAAATGGTGATTATAATCACTTTGATTGTAATGATTCGCTTTATCAATCCATAAATTAGGGCAAATATTATCCCAAAACTCAAATAGCTTATCTAATTGCTTTTCCGGCGGATTGCCAGCGATAATCGAAGAATTAATAGCGCCAATAGAAACCCCAGATAAATAATTGGGACGATAACCCTTTTCATAAATAGCTTGATAAGCGCCAACCTGGTAAGCGCCTAAAGCGCCGCCACCTTGAAATACGCAGGCAATTCTTTCATATTTTTGATTACTAGTCAGAGCGTTGCTAGGTTTATTAATAAGACAAAGCGCCTTTTTGTGAATGCTTTTATTTTTTTTTGTGTTAGGCATATAAGTCCATTAGAAATCCTTTTCTAAAGTTAAGTATAGACATAAGTTTTTGTAAATGGCAGGTTATTTAGAAATGTTCTATTAGATGAACTGAACAGCCAAGATGGGGTGGATGCCCGCCTACGCGGGCATGACAATTAAGGGGGCTAGATGATAAATAAAAAATCTGCTCTTTATGTGCAATTATGAAGGCTAAATGATCTGTCATTCCCGCGTAGGCGGGAATCCATCCTACAATGAAACAAAACTTTAGTTTAGAGAAGGGGCTCTTCTTCACTATTATGTACTGACTAAAACTCGCAAAGGTGATTTAAAAAAGAACCTTATTACTGATTTAACTCAACAATCCCTAAATCAATAAAGGCCTTTTTCAAAGGTAATAATGGCAACCCCAGAATCGTATCTTCAGCGCCAATTACCTTTTTAAATAACCACTTTCCCTGGCCTTCATATTGATAGGCACCACAACTATGATAAGGTTTATCGAGCTTTAAATAAGCTTCAATGGTTTCTTTCTCTAAAACATGCATAGTTAATGAGGCTGTCTCTTGATATTCCCAGATGATTTCTCCTCCTTTTGCAAGGCAGAGGGCTGCAATTTGTTGATGTGTTTTACCGGATAAAAAATTTAAATTAGCGACAGCCATTTCATGATTTAAAGGTTTATCAAAATAATGTTTATCCTGCACGCAGAGTTGGTCTGCTGCTAAAACATAGGCATTGGGATGTTCTTTACTGACTAATAGCGCCTTAGCTTTAGCGAGTGCATTTGCCATGTTGATAAAAGACATGGCTTCTAATTGGCATTCCTGTTTTATTTTTTCCTCATCGCAGTTGGCTGGAATAACATTAAAATCGAGGCCAAGAGATGCTAATAATTTTTTGCGAATGACAGAGCCTGAAGCAAGAATAAGTGGCTTTTGTTTAAAAAAGTTAGACATAGCTCGCTACACCGGCCATTAATAAAAAGCCAATAATCACGAAAGAAAAGTCTCTTAAATTGCAGCAACGTTCAACCATGACACATCTATCTAAGCCATGTAAGGTACCTAAATAAAGGAAAGTCCCAGCAGAGGCTGCGATAAGAACAGGTTCTAGTAAAGAATGGCTTGGCAATTCATGGCCAAAATACCAACCTAAAAAGATACCTAAGGGCGTCATGATGCTAAAGAGAATAAAGAATAAAAGGCTTTTCTTATAACTTAAGCTGGATTTATTTAATTGTATTGCTAAAGCAAAGCTCTCTGCCCATTTATGCGTAATGATTGCTAAAAACATCATAATCATAACAGAATCACTTTTAACCAGACCTAAAGCAGTACCCAGCATAATTGAGTGAACAGATAACATGGCCCAAGCCACTAAGGCAAAACTAGGATGATCTTTATCTTGATGGTGGTATATCTCTTCCCCTAAATGCTCAAACCAAAGAAAAAAGAGGAAAACAGCACCTGTAATGATAAAGGCCATTGGGTAGTGATAGCCTATTTCATCAAAGGCATGGTTTGCTTCAGGAAGCATATGTAAAAGAGCTGCTCCTAAAAAGACCCCCGTTGCCAAAGTTTCACCAATAGGAAAATCAAGGTGATTATCCTCTTTTAGGCGTTTTTTAAAGGGATACCAACCAGCGATGATGATAATAATAAAGGTTGATAAAGCAAAAATTAATTTTAGACTGGCTTCAGTCATAGTAAATCCTCTCTAACCTTCAACTTCTGTTGAGGTCAATAAACGTATTTGTTGTGTTGGTATCGCTGTTAAATCTTGATTGATTCTTTGTACAAAAGCATCAATTTGGGATTTATCTTTAGGGCTTATGATTAAATCGAAGCTCATTTTGCCATCGAGATAATGAAGAGTCCAATCTTCTAATAGGGGGTATTCTTTTTTCCATGGATAAAGATAGAGCTCCTCTATTATTTTCCGCGTTGGTAAACCGAGAGAAGGGCATTCTAATTCATCATCTTCCGGGTCAACATGGACAGTAACGTCCTTTACATAGTCTAGCTGCTTAATTAATTTCTCTTCGACATGTTGGGCAATATAATGACCTTCTGAAACAGAGATAAAGGGTTTTACCAAAATATGTACGTCAATTAAAACATCACTGCCCATCGAGCGACTTCTTAATTGGTGAATTTTTTTAACGCCATCAACTTCACTAATGAGTTTTTCTATAGTAGCCAATGTTTCCGGGGGAATCGCTGTATCAACAAGCTCTTTAACGCTATTCCAACCATAATCAATACCCATTTTTATAATAAGACAACCCACTATAATGGCTGCAATAGTATCGAGATAATGAAAACCTACAATCGAGCCGAAAAGACCAATGGCAACTACAATTGAAGCAAGGGCGTCGGAACGATGATGCCAAGCATTAGCAATAATAAGCGAGGATTGAATTTTTTTACCGACATAATAGGTGTAATGAAAAAGTATTTCATTGGCAAAAATAGAGATGAAAACAACAATAAGCGCTAAACTATTGGGGCTTGTTACTTGTTGATTAATCATTTCATCTAAAGCATCCCAACTTATTCCTGTTCCCGCGATAATTAATAAGACTGCAAGTAACAGCGTTGCTGCAGTTTCAATGCGTTGATGGCCATAAGGATGTGAATCATCTGCATCTTGATTACCATATTTAGAAGCAAAGAGAACGGTGAAATCCGTAATAAGATCAGAAAAAGAATGCACTCCATCAGCAATAAGGGCATGGGAATGAAAGATAAGGCCGCCAGCAATTTTAGCTACCCCTAAAAGCGCATTAATGAATGCCCCGATAAGAGTAATCTTTTTTGCTTGAAGAAACCTATCTTTTTGATTCATTATTTAGTCCTTTATGATTTCAAATGTAACAGCCAATTCATTGTCATCTTCTTGGATGCTTATTAATTTATGTCCATTAATTCTGCACCAGCAAGGAAGATCGTGTTTTGTACCCTTGTCTGTCGCAAAAACAGTTAGAATATCACCAGAATTTAAGCTTTTACATAAATTTTGAGTTTTAATAACAGGCATGGGACAAAGTAAATGCCTGGCATTTAATTCATGATGTGTCGTCATTTATCTCTCACAAATACCATTCAGCAGGAATTTCTTCGACTGCCATGGGTTTTACTGTTAGGGTTTGTATTTCAGCATTGGGTTCGTGCAAATTAATCTCAACTAAAGGTTCATTGCGCCCAGAGCAAAAACGCCCAGCAATACTAGCTATCAAGGCTAAGTCTTCTTTTTGTGGCTCACCCTCTACTAAAATCATGGGGCCACGATGCTTTAGTGCTTGCAAATGAAGAAACTGTTTACGATAGCCAGTTAAAAAATTAGATTCGGATTCATCACGGGCAATAATCATTTTAAAATGCGGTTTAGGACGCAGTTGTCTACCTGCTTTTAAAAGGATGATGTCTTCCATGCTATAGTCGCGAGTACCTCTATTGTCCCACATGTCTCTTAAACGCCTGGTATAATTTTCATCTGTTAGTACACAACAACCCCCAGCAGGTTGAGCAAATTCTTCAATATTTAACGCGCTTGCCAATTTAAATTGAGGAGTTCTGGTACGGCCTCTGAAATCAAATAGTGCCTCTCTATCAATCCAACCTTCACGCTCAGGTAAGGTTGGCTCTAGCAATTTGGCGCAAAGAGGGCGAAGTAACCTATCTTCAGCACCCGATTGTTGAGAAATAATAGGCATCGTTGCTTTACGTTGTGATTTCATCCTTTGGCCAATGATTTCACCGGTGATAATAAAGTCGAAATCGTTTTCAAGCATCCATTTATGCGCTTCTTTCACCATAAAAATTTTACAATCCAAACAAGGATTAGCATGTTTACCAAAACCATGTTTAGGGTTTAATAATACTTCCTTATAAGGTTCGACTATATCAACAATATTTAATTTGATACCTAGCTGTTCTGCCACCCATAAAGCATCATTACGCACCGGTTTATTATTCTTATTTCGAATCGTTGATGTATGGCCTGAATGGCAAAAACCAGTATAAAAATTAAGCCCTTCCACATGAATGCCTTGCTCAAGGATTACCTTGGCTGCAAGCATAGAATCAAGGCCGCCTGAAATAAGCGCAACCGCTTTACGTTTAGAAGACATGCAAAAACCTGAAAACAAAATGGACAATATTTTAACCTTTATCCATTAGGAATCAAGTTATTAGCGTTTTATGAACATAATTCGCGAAATAACTGTAGATTTTTAGGGTTAATCTAATGCAGGAGGAGCAGGTAAAATTCCATCATCAACATCATTTTTCTTGCAGTTATTATAAGTACCTGTAGCAAATAAACCTGTTCCTGCTAAAGCTGCAGCAAACCCTACACCTGCTATTACAATACCAGCTAGACCTAAAGTACTTGCATTCAACACAATAAAAGCCAGAGCCACTGCAGCAATACCTAGGGTAGCTATAAAGCCACCTAATATTTGCATGCTAATATTGCTTAGTGAAAAAGAGTTTTCTGTTTTAAAAACAGTAGTATTAGAGGCCAAAAGCATTGGCTCCTGTGTATATTCTAAAGTTTTGATTTCACTTTTTAACTTTACAGCGATTGGAGGTAAATACTTTAGTAAAGGATAATTTTTTTTAATGTAGCTAATAATCTCTTTATATTCGTCAACGATAGGGAGATTTTTAAAGAGGCTTAAAAAGCCTGTGTTTTTTTCAACTAAGTTTTCTACATGTCCTTCAAGAATGGCTGATAAATTAGTTAGAGTAGCTTCAGGCGAATAAACGCTATTACCAAGTTGCATAATAGAAATGGCAACCATTTCCATTGATTCGATTTCATGGAAAGAATAAGTTTTAGATTTATGATTATTTTCTGCAAGAAAAGCCATTATTTTTTTAAAAAGATACCTACTATTGCGCTCATATTCATACACATTACATATGTGTCTTCCTTCTGTATAAAGGGGTAGCTCTGTTATGGGATTTCCTGATTCTTGGCAATAATTTTCATAAATTAAATAATTAAAACGATTTACTTTAGCCAGACTTAATAAATCATTAAACTCATTGTTCTTATTCAGACGGAATCCATTAATTAAGCCATGACTATAATTTGTTATCTGCAAAGGTGTTATTAAACCTTTAGCCATACGTTTACCTAATTCAGCTGCAAGGCGCATATAAAGCCGCTCTGCTATAAAATTAGCTAATTTTTGTTTTTGCTCTACCGCCGTGGTCCCCATATAGTGCCATTCTGTATTAAAGTGTATATAAATATTGAAAAGGGCATTTAAATTTGTGAAATTGTTTGATGTTTCTGGGTGAGCAAGAGCTTTTAAAATAAAATCTAAATCTTCTTGATTATAAAAAGTTTTTTTAAATGATTCATCTAAAGTTTGTTCAGACATGACTCCTTTTTTTACAGACCAAAGGTTTTGTTGAAATATAAGGTTATCAAGATCAATATCTAAAACAAGTAAACGTAATGGAAATTGAAAATTTATAAGCTCTTTAATTACTTTATCAAGCATAGCAATATCATCAGTTGAATTCTTTTTATACTGTCTAATTTCTAATGCATTAGTGGAAGTTGTAGGAAGAGTGTTAGAAGTTAGTAATTTTGGTTGTTGTATTTCTTTAATGGCTTCTTTAAGTCTATTACCTGTATTTATTGCTTCATCTATACAATAAAGTATATCGATTAAATTATCCTCTATTAATTTATCGTCTACAAATAATTTTTCCTCAAGTAAATTTATTAGCTCTGAAATTTGATTTTTTATATTATTAACTTGAAACAAATAAGCAAGAACTGAATCTTCCTTACAGAATTGCTTAATCATTCCATTAACTTTTGCGAGGGGGCTATCAGGATCAGTTATATTTGTTTCGACGGACAAAGGGCTTAAATCAAAATCATATTGTCGCCGTTTGATAGGATCTGAAAGAGTTTCATAAGCTTCTTGAATAGTACGAAATTTTTCGTTACTACCTTCCTCCCTATCTGGATGCGCCGTTATAGCTAATTTATAGTAGGCTTTTCTTATTTCTTTTGAATTAGCATTTCGAGAAATTCCAAGTGTTTCATAATAATTAAGCATTATTTGAACCAAAAAAAAACTTTATGGTTAATTTTAGGCTTTTTAATGTTTTTATACAAGTAGTGAAAATGCATTACTATGTTTTAAATAAAATTGACAGTAGTGATATTAATTTTATGGCCTCTGCTTTTAGATATGATTTAGGAAAAAAACATTATTACTTAAGGTATTAATTTTGATAAGCTGAATAGACTAATAGCATAAGTATTTCGCTTAAATGCTATTGAAATATAATGATTTTTTTACATCCCTACGATAGCTTTTTGTTCGAAGAATCCAGCTTTCTAGCCTCGGATTGAGATCACTAGGCCTCGTGAATAAGAAGCTAAGTATAGGGAAGGAGTATTCAATAAAGCGCTGTGGATGGTAGTAGTGGGCACTTCATTCCAAAATAGTGTGCTCGTTTAATTTCGAGAGCTGTACAGATGTGTAAGGACGGTATTTAAAGATTCAAGGACAAGTTAATATGACACGCATCATGATCAAGCTATTTGCAGTGGGACTGCAATTGCTTGCAACGTTATCTTTTGCAGAGCCAGGACGCTTATTTAATATTTCTGAAACCGGAAGTCCCTCGGCTGTTGATATAATCTTATGTTTAAATGCTAAAGGGCCCATATCTTGCCAACAATACCGGGTTAATGCGCGTGATTTACAAATAATTACTAATAAAGGGCAATATTATCCTGCTGCCGGTATTAAAGTATTAACGCCAGGTTATCAACCAACAGGGTGTATACCTCATACTAATGGCTATTGTTTATTTACCCTCAGTAATAGTGCTGTTTCAAAAATCCATTTAGGTTCTAATTCAGAAGCCATTCAAGCGGGCTTGTCAGTAAGTGCAAGTTCCAATGCAATTGTATACAACGCAACTACAAGTTTATCAGCTACTGGTGGTACTGGAACTGGGTTAGTGAGTTATGCTGTGATCAATGGTGCGGATTATTGTTCAATATCCGGTAGCACTTTAACGGGTACAGGGATTGGTGCTTGCCAGGTTATTGCGACCAAAGCAGGTGATGCTGATTATCGACCAATTAGCTCTTCGGCAATTACGGTGACGGTGACCACAGCAGCGCAAGCAGTGTTAACGCTCAGTGCTAACCCTGATTCGATTCCCTATAATGGTACTTTGACCTTGTCTACTATGGGTGGATCTGGCACGGGAGCTGTCAGTTATGCAGTGACTGCTGGCGCTTCTAATTGCTCCATATCCGGCAATATTTTAACTGGTACTAATGTGGGTACCTGTGAAGTGACAGCG
>JAIUOG010000097.1 GCA_020161725.1 Pseudomonadota bacterium | reverse complement strand
GGTGCAGTACTAATAAATAAAGTAACTGAGGTTGGAGCACCTTGATAAACATCAGGAGCCCACATGTGAAAAGGGAATGCCGCTAATTTAAAACCAATTGCTGTTACGATAAAGACTAGAGCAAAAGCTAAAAGCATACCCTCATTTTCCATAGCCCCGCTTGCAATTGCATTAGCAATATCAAGAATTTCTAATTTTCCTGTTGCTCCATAAACAAAAGAAAGGCCATATAATAAAATACCTGAAGCAATAGAACCCATAGTAAAGTATTTTAAAGCAGCCTCAATTGCATCACCTGAGTTTCTTCGAATTGCTGTCATTGCATATATAGGTAATGAAAGTAATTCTACACCTAGATAAATAGTTAATAGCGAATGACTAGACCCCAAAACCATCATCCCTAAGGCGGAAAAAAGCCCTAAAACATAATAATCGCCGACAGGTAGTTGATGTTCAGCAATATAGTCCTTTGAATAATAGAAACTCAAAAAGACAGTAATTGCTATAAACAATTTCATTAACTGGGCAAGGTCGTCACTAACAAATTGCCCACCCAAGATCACCGTCTTAAAATTACCTATAAATAATGAGCTAATCACAGCAGAAATTGTTAATCCAATTAAAGCTATTATCAAGGTAATTGAACGATACTTATGCCCCAAAAATAGACTCGCTAAAAGGGCAAGCAGAGCTGTCGTAAGAATAACCATTTCTGGTAATGCTACATGTAGATTGTCTAATAAGGCGATAGTCATTTTTTAAACCTTCAAATTATAATTTTGATTTATCAGCTTGGGCCAAAGTATGGCTAACTGTTTGATGCACATAGTCCAACATAGGTTTAGGATAAACACCGAAACCTATAACCATTAAGGCCAAGAGCACATAGGCACTAAGCTCAAATCCTGTAAGATCTTTTAGTTCATTTACTTCAGGATTTTTAACTGGACCAAAAATCACACGCTTATACATCCACAAAGTATATGCAGCACCGAGCATTAAAGTGGTAGCAGCCCAAAAAGCAATCCAAAAATTAGCTTTCATAGAGCCTAAAATAACCATAAACTCACCTACGAAACCCGAGGTTCCTGGTAAACCTGCATTTGCCATTGCAAAAAGCATAAAAAATGATGCAAATACAGGCATTGACTGTACTATGCCACCAAAATCTTTAATCTGCCTAGTATGCATGCGGTCATAAATATAGCCAACACCAGCAAACATTCCACTGGAAACAAAGGCATGGGAAATCATGACGAAAATAGCACCTTCTAAAATCAAACCTGCATTGCTTAGCGAGGATTGTTTTGCAATAGCAAAAATTGCAAAACAGCCTAGTGTTACAAACCCCATATGTGAAATAGATGAATAAGCAATTAAGCGTTTTATATCTTTTTGAACAATAGCAATAAGGCCAATATAAACTATTGCAATTAGTGAAAGAGCAATCATAAGCATTGCATATTTCGAACAGGCATCAGGTACAATCGGTAATGCAAAACGAATAAAACCATAAGCACCTTAATAAAATAGCTGCTAATACAACTGAACCACCGGCAGGTGCTTCGGTATGAGCATCGGGTAACCAGGTGTGAACTGGAAACATAGGGATCTTGATTGCAAAACCTAAGAAAAAAGCAATAAAAATTAGGGTCTGTGCAGTCATACCTAACTTTAAGGCATAAAAGGCTTCAATCTTGAAACTTCCGACTTGGTAACCCATATATAAAAAGGAAGCCAGCATTAAGACAGAGCCTAAAAAGGTATATAAGAAAAACTTAATTGCAGCATAAACACGATTATCTGAACCCCAAATACCAATAATTAGGTACATTGGAATTAAAGTCGCTTCCCAGAAGATATAAAACACAATAGCATCAGTAGCAGAAAAAACGCCAACTAAAAGTCCCTGCATGATCAGGAATGCAGCCATATATTGGCCAACACGTTTTTTAATACTATCCCAGGTAGCTAAGATAACAATCAAATTAGTAAATATACTTAAAACGATAAGTAATAAGGCTAATCCATCGATGCCTAAGCTGTAATTGATACCTAGAGCAGGCATCCAGATAAGGTCTTCAACATATTGCATGTTGGAATTATCAATATTAAAACCATTAATTAAGGGTACACAAATAACTAGGGTTAAGATCACTGTAAAAAGTGATAAATACCTCGATACATTAGGGTTTTTATCATCAGCAGTCAGGAAAACAAAGACCCCGCCAATAATTGGCAACCAAATTAAAATGTTGAGCAAATGATGCATACTTTCACCTTATAATCAGCTAAGCCAATAACCAGAATAGAAAAACAAAAAGACCAATAATCATGACTGTTGCATAGTGATAGAGATAGCCACTTTGAATAGCTTTACCTCTTTTAGCTAAAGCACGAACTAAAGAGCCTGTACCATTAACCATAAAACCATCTATAAGCTTTTGGTCACCTACGTTGTAGAAAAAACGACCTAAGCTTTTTGAACCTTTAACAAAGACAAGATCATTAAAACTATCAAAGCCATATTTATTTAATAACAATCTATAAAGACTTGAAAATTTTGCAGCCATCTTTTTGGGTAATTGCGGATAAACAATATAACAAAGATAAGCTATTGCTATACCTGCAAGTGTTAGCCAAAAAATAGGAGATACAAGTGCGTGCAACGCAGTGCTTAGCGGTGAACTCACTTCATGAGCTATTTCAGCAAGCACATTGTGCTCTGGTAAAACAAAAAGAGAAGAACCTAATAGACTGGGTGTATTAAAAAGCATAGGCATATAAAGAATATAGCCAATAATTACAGACGGAACAGCTAATATAACTAGGGGTAACCAAACAACCCAAGGTGTTTCATGAACATGAGAATAAGTTTCCTCATCCATTCGTGGTTTGCCATGGAAGGTCATAAATAAAGAACGGAAACTATATAAAGCGGTTACCATTGCTCCCATAGCCACACAAAAATAAGCATAAGCACTTCCTGGAATTTCAGAGACTAAAGCCGCTTCAATAATAGTATCTTTTGAATAAAAACCTGAGAAAGGCGGAATAGCACAAAGCGCTAGAGTACCTATAACATAAGTTAGATAAGTGATAGGCATTTTGGACCAAAGTCCACCCATCTTTCGCATATCTTGTTCATGGTGCATAGCAATGATTACAGAACCAGCCCCTAAGAACAATAAAGCTTTAAAACATGCATGCGTTAATAAATGGAAAATACCAGCACTATAGGCAGAAGCACCCATAGCTACCATCATATAACCTAATTGAGATAGGGTTGAATAAGCAACTACTCGCTTAATGTCATTCATAACTAATGCAAGAATACCGGTAAATAAAGCGCCAGTTGCCCCAATGACAATTACAAAGCTTAATGCAGTTGGCGATAATTCAATAAGTGGAGAAATTCTAGCCACCATAAAAACACCGGCAGTCACCATAGTTGCCGCATGGATTAATGCAGATATTGGTGTCGGGCCTTCCATTGACTCTGGTAACCATACATGCAGGGGTACCTGAGCTGATTTACCCATTGCACCAACAAAAAGGAATATACAAGCAACGGTAACAACTGACCATGGATGTCCATTAAACAATTCAATAGACTGGCCAGCTAAGCTATTTGCATTGCGGAAAACAGTTTCATAATCAAGGCTGCCTGTATAGGCTAAAACTAGGCCAATACCTAAGATAAAGCCAAAATCACCAACACGGTTTACTAAAAAAGCTTTTAAACCACCCGAAATAGCAGACTCTTTTTGATACCAAAAACTAATTAGTAGATAAGAAACTAAACCTACGCCTTCCCAACCAAAAAATAATTGAAGAAAATTATTTCCCGTGACAAGCATAAGCATCATGAAGGTAAATAAAGAAATATAGCTAAAAAAACGCTGGTAACCATCATCATCAGCCATATATCCAATACTATAGATATGAACTAGTAAAGATACAAAAGTTACGATAACTAACATTACTGAGGTAAGTGGGTCTATCAATAGACCAATATGGAAAGCATAAGGGAAAATATCATTACCTGATGCCCAAGTATAAAGATTCGTATTTAAACTATCAATTGAACCGGATAAAACCAAAGATGCAACATAAAGTGAAAGTATCAATGAAATACTGACACCTGTAATTGTCACTGAGTGCGCCCCAACTCGGCCAATTTGATTACGGAAAATACCTGCTATCACTGAGCCAAATAATGGCGCTAAAATGATAATTAGACATAAAAGTTGAATACTCACGTTTTTTAACCTTTTAAATGATTCATCTTATCAACATCGATATTGCCGCGGTTACGATATAGCAATATCACTATAGCCAAACCAATTGCCGCTTCAGCAGCAGCAACCGTTAGTATAAAAAATACAAAAATTTGTCCTGCTACATCATGGTATAGATGTGAAAAGGCAATAAAATTAGTATTTACTGCAAGAAGCATTAGCTCGATACAAATCAAAAGCAAAATAACGTTTTTACGGTTCAGCATGATTCCAACCAGACCTAACCCAAATAGGATTGCTGCTAAAATCAAATAGTTATTTATCGCTATCATCAATCTTCCTAAAGTTGTTTTTCAGATTTCATTTTTACAAGCTCAACTCTATCAGATGAACGTGTCATAATTTGCTTTTTAATATCCTGCCTTTTGGAGCGAATTGCTGTTCGATGGGCAAGTGTAATTGCAGCAACAATTGCGACTAAAAGAAGCACAGAGGCAAGCTCAAAAGCGAGAACATAATCTGTATAAAGAACCATTCCAATCGATTCAGTATTAGATAAAGGTTTTTGTTGTAGAACGTCTTCATCATTGACCGTTTGGTAAGTTGTAACAGGTTCTTTCGTTTCTATTTGGAAATTATTTTTTGGTAAGGAGGTATATAAAAGACTAGTTAGCATAGCAACTAAGATAAGGCCAAAAGGCAAATATTTTGCAAAATGTTTACGCATTGACTCAAGGTCAATATTCAACATCATTACCACGAATAAGAATAGGGTCATTACAGCACCCACGTAGACTAGCACTAAAATAATTGCTAAAAACTCGGCCTCTGCCAACAACCATAAAACCGAACTTGCAAAAAAAGTTAGCACTAGAAACAGCACGCATCGTACTGGGTTATTTTGAGTAATAACCATCAGTGCTGATAATACAGCTAAGCCCGCAAATAAATAAAATAGAACCTGTGTTAATGTATCATGCATTGCAAACCTCACTTAGCGCCATTCTTTATCGGCTTCTCTGTCACTGGCTAATCGTTTTTCCATCAAATCGCCTACTGCAAGTAGTTTTTCTTTGGTCATGATATTTTGACCACGCTCAGCAATGTGATAGTGATGGATAGGAGTCACCACAATCGAATCAACCGGACATGACTCTTCGCATAGGCCACAGTTAATACACTTAAACATATCAATATCGTAACGTGTTGTACGTCTTGTACCATCCTCTCTTGGTGCTGATTCTATAGTTATCGCCAAGGCAGGACATACTGCTTCACATAATTTACATGCAATGCAGCGCTCTTCACCGTTAGGATAACGGCGCAAAGCTAAAAGCCCACGGAAACGAGGTGATAATGGAGTTTGTTCTTCAGGAAATTGTACTGTTATTTTTTTCTTAAAAAAATATTTGCCAGTCACACTTAAACCGATTAACAAATCTATTAGCGTAAAACTACGAATATAATGTTTAACGTTGTTATATAATTTTTTCATTCGTTTAAGCTCAATTTTCTAGTTAAACCAGGGCTTGCACTTTGTCACTACCATAAGAGCAGTCACAACAACCCAAACAATAGTTGTTGGAATTAATACTTTCCAACCAAGACGCATCAACTGATCGTAACGGTAACGTGGAAAGGTCGCACGAATCCATAGATAGACGAAAAGGAAAAAAGTAATCTTTATTAAGAGCCAGACAAAGCCAGGCACGAAAAAGAAAATGTCTTGTAAAACAGGAATTCCTTCAAAAGGCGATAACCAGCCACCTAAGAACAGTAAAGCCATTAATGCTGAAATCAAGATCATACTTGTATATTCAGACATGAAGAAAATCATAAAACCAATAGCGGAATACTCAACATGGAATCCAGCTACAATTTCTGATTCACCTTCGGCCAAATCGAAAGGAGCACGGTTTGTTTCTGCAATACCTGCAATCCAAAAGATAAGAAACAAAGGTAAAAGCGGTAAAAACCACCAGTGTACAATGCCACCATGCTGCGAATTAACAATATCCGTTAAATTCATACTGCCTGCCGCAAGTAAGACACCCACAATGGCAAAGCCCATTGCAATTTCATAGGATACTGTTTGTGCCGCACTTCTTAAGGCGCCAAACATAGCGTATTTAGAGTTAGACGCCCAGCCTGCTATAAGAATTCCATATACACCTAAAGAACTAAGGGCAAAAAGAAAAAGTAAACCCGCATTAATATTTGCTAGAACTAAACCCTGTGAAAAAGGTATAACCGCCCAACCAGCTAAGGCAGGAATGAGTGAACATAAAGGAGCTATCACAAACAAATATTTATTTGATTTACGCGGGATAATTATTTCCTTCGTAATCAGCTTTAATAAGTCTGCAATTGGCTGTAACAACCCTGCAATACCTACTCTATTAGGCCCGTAACGTACTTGAATGTAACCAATTACTTTACGTTCAGCAAAAGTAAGATAGGCTACACCTAACAATAAGGGAATGACAATCACTAAAATCTTAATAATGACCCACAATAAAATGCCAATATCTTGTAGCATATCGATACCTATCTAGCGCTTAATGGTTATTTCAGCAAAGGAGTGACCAAGGTCCACCGTCTCAGACATTGCATTGGGAACCCAAACAATATCAGGAGCCATACGTTCATCACGTTTAAGGGGCAATGTTATCTCAATATCCCCCTGAGATATAGTGGCAACCTCACCTAATTTCAAAGAGTCAGCCGTCTTTGGATTCATTTTTACACAAACTGAATCAGCTGAAGCAGATCGTTGTAATGCCTCCGCTTCTCTTAGAATTGAATCCGTACGATATAAGGGCCATTCACCCACTCTAACTAGTTTTAACTTATTTACAGGCATTTGCTCTGGGTAATAAGTTTCGTATTTGTTTTCGCTAGTCATATTGACTATCATTTTTATTTCAGCTAAAACTTCTTCGGATGAAATGTATTCAAAACCATTACAATGCAATAAATTAGCTATAACACGTAAAATTTTCCATGCAGGTCTTGCTTCACCCTTCGGTTTTAAAGCGCCTTTTACAGATTGCCATTCTTGATTAACATTAAGATAGGTTCCCGAAGTTTCAGCATATGGCGCCATCGGTAAAATCACATCAGCATAGTCATAAATAGATTCTGTTTGGAAAGCAGAAACCATGATAACAAACTCAGCAGCCAACATAGATTGTCTTGCTTGTAATGGGTTTGCAAAGTCATAGCCTGGTTCAAGATTTAAAAGGAAATAACCTTTTAACTTAGCATCAATCGCAGCTTGTACATCTAAACCAGGTGCACTCACCGGTTTTGAAGCAACTGTCCTATGAGGTAAAAATCCAGCCATAGCAGCACCAGCACTATTGGCACCAGCAGTTAATCTTAATACTTTTAGGCCTGCTTGTTGTTCAATAACAGCAATTAAAGTTCTTATAAGTGAGGCATCTGGATGGTTTTCACATAGAGCACCCGTAATAATAGTAGCCTTGGTATTCACTATAGATTGCGCTATGTTTTTAATTCGTTCATCAGCCTCAAAGCCAAGTAACAATTTTTGTATTGGGTCTGGAAGCAAAGTAACATCTCTAACCAGAGCTAAAATAAGTTTTGCTAACTCAGCTGGCATATCTAAAGGCGACACGATTTTCTTTTCACTGATATCAAAATGATAATCATAGTCGACTGGATTGATAGCAAAAATTTTAGCGCCATTGCGAAATGCTTTTCTTACTCTTAGACCTGCTAATGGTACTTCGCGATGAATGTTACAACCTAAAAGTAAAATGGCTTGTTGCTCATCAAGTTCGTTATATTTAAGTGAACTTGTAGGCATCATAGGTAAATGTTCTTGATCGCGAAAATCAGTTTGTTGAACACGATAATCGATATTTTGCACTTCGATTTCACGCATCATTTTTTGCAGTAAGTATAATTCTTCTGTAGTTGATGATGGAGAAGCAAAAGCTGCAAATTGTTCTGCCCCATGTTGCTTAATGACTCGGCTCATACCATCAGCTGCAAATTTTAAAGCTGTTTCCCAATCTACCGTTTGCCATTGGCCATTTTTCTTGATTTTAGGTTGTAATGCTCTATTTTTAGAATTTAGTCCTAAATAACTAAAGCGATCTCTATCTGAAAGCCAGGTTTCATTGATTGCTTCATTTTCACGAGGAACAACTCTCATTAGCTCATCGCGACGAACATGAACATGGATATTTGAACCAAGACAATCATGTGGAGCTACGCTATCATATTGATTTAATTCCCAAGCTCTTGCTTGGTAACGATATGGTTTTGAAGTTAAAGCACCTACCGGACAAAGATCAATGATATTCCCAGACACTTCTGAGGTCATGCTATGCTCAACATAAGTGCCAATTTGCATGTTTTCACCACGACCCGTAGCACCTAACTCACGAACACCGGCTACTTCATCACCAAAACGAACGCATCGTGTACATTGAATACAACGAGTCATTTCAGTTTCAATTAAAGAGCCAAGATTGTCATCTTCGACAGCACGTTTAGATTCATCATATTCTGAAGAGTCATAACCAAACCCCATAGAAACATCTTGCAATTCACATTCACCACCCTGGTCACAAATAGGACAATCCAAAGGATGATTAATTAAAAGAAATTCCATAACTGCTTGTTGGGATCGAAGTGCTTCTTCTGATTTGGTAAATACTTTCATTCCATTTGTTATAGGCGTAGCGCAAGCAGGAACTGGTTTTCGCCCATTTTCAACTTCGACAAGACACATTCTGCAATTTGCTGCTACAGATAGCTTTTTATGATAACAAAAACGAGGAATATAAATACCCACATCATCTGCTACTTCAATAATCATCTTGCCGTTATCGGCTTCAAATGTCTTGCCGTCAATTTCAATGGTAGCCATTGTCTAAACCTTCTGAGTTATGCTTCAACTATAGAGCGTTTGTGTTTTACGTAATAATCAAACTCGTGGTGGAAATGCTTCACAAAACTTTGCACAGGCCAGGCTGCTGCTTCACCTAGAGCACAGATTGTACGTCCTTCAATTTTGTCTGCCACG
>JAIUOG010000096.1 GCA_020161725.1 Pseudomonadota bacterium | reverse complement strand
TTTCTTAGCTGCGGATAAAATTAAACGCCTCGTACCTAATTTTAAACCTCTAATCGGAATTGTTCTTGGCTCAGGCCTTGGCAGTTTTGCTGAATCACTTGAAGATGCTGTTAGCTTTGACTATGAAGAGCTTCCTGGTTTTCCTAAGATAACAGTGCATGGTCATGGCGGCAAATTAGTTTTAGGTTATCATTCTGGCGTTGCTGTCGTTTGTTTACAAGGCCGTGCCCATAGCTATGAAGGTGATAATCATGAAACGGTTAAAACCTATGTACGCACAATGCGATTACTCGGTTGCGACTATTTTCTAGCGACTAATGCTTCTGGTTCTTTAAGAGAAGATGTGGGTCCTGGGGAGTTAATGCTTATTACTGATCATATTAATATGCAACCAGGTAACCCCTTAGTTGGCCCTAATAATGATGAATATGGCCCCCGCTTCCTCCCTCTTGATAATGCCTATGATGTTTCAATGAGAGAACGCTTTCTTGAGATTGCCCATAAAGAAAATATTAATTTAAATCAAGGTATTTATCTTGCTGTATTAGGTCCTAACTATGAAACAGCTGCTGAAATCAGAGCTTTTCGTATCTTAGGTGCAGATGCCGTTGGTATGTCTACTGTACCCGAGGTTTTAGTTGCCAATCATTGTGGTATGAAAGTAGCCGTTATCGCAACGATTACTAATTATGCAACTGGCCTTGCTTTTACGAGCCACAGCCATGAAGCGGTTGTTTTAACTGCCTCGATTGCAGCTGAAAAACTAAATCGTTTAGTTAAGCAATTTATTGCTTCTCTTGCATGATTAACAATAGTTTTAATTCAACTCTTGATTCTAAAAAAGCAAGAGTTGAACAAACCAAATCACTAATTGACTTGACCTTGCTGGATGAATCAGCTTCTATTGAGCAGTTAGACGACCAAAGAAATAAGGCTAATTTAAATAAAGTAGCCGCTATTTGTGTTTATCCAAAACATCTAGGCTCATTTTCAATGCTTTCTCATATAAATAGAGCGACAGTTGTTAATTTCCCTTCAGGAATGACTCCTTTAGCTTTAACCTTAGTTGAGCTTGATGCCATTGAAAAAGAAGGCATTGCCAATGAAATCGATTATGTCTTTCCCTACCCCTTATATTTAAATAATGAAGAAGAAAAAGCATTTGATTGCCTAATGCAGGTGCAACAAAAATGTTTAACGGCTAAGTTTAAACTTAAAGTAATTATTGAAACCGGTGCATTTACAGATTTAATGCAAATTTATAATTTAAGTTTAAAACTTGCAGAAATAGATGTTGATTTTATTAAAACTTCTACAGGTAAACATGAGAAAGGAGCTAGCTTTGAAGCATCTCTTGCCATTCTTGAGGCGATAAAAAACTCTAAGAAAAGCTGCGGCATTAAAATTTCTGGCGGAGTTAGAGAACCCGAAGATGCTTTTAAATATATTGAGCTTGCAGAAAAAACACTTGAAAAGCCTGCTGATAAAACCTGGTTTCGACTTGGGGCTTCAAGCCTTCTAGATAGTTTATCTGAATAAGTTATTAAAATCGTGAATAAAAAGAAATATCTTCGGGTATCAAGGACTTCTGTTAATAATGAAAACCAGCAACTAAATATTTCTACCAGGTGGTGATTCATTTCAATTATCCAAGCATCAACGCGAACCACATTAATGCACCATACCAACTATTTGATAAAAAGGCTCTAAAACAATCTGTCTCTTTTAAGTGAGCAATAAGCCATTGCTGATAAATTAGAACGAAGCCTGCAATAAACCAACTAAAGAAGAAATAAACACCCAGCTTCTGTGAATAACCAATATAAAGCCATAGCAGGTGCAAGCTAAGTGCTATTAAGGCTAAAATAAGTTTGATATGTTTGCCGAATAATATCGCTGTTGATTTAACACCAATACGCAAATCATCTTCTTTATCGACTAAAGCATATTGCGTATCATAACTAATAGACCACAAGAAATTAATAAACATTAAAAGACCAACCAATGGGCTTAAATCTTTATTTGATGCAACATAAGCCATAGGAATGCCTAAAGAGAAAGCAATACCTAAAACAGCTTGAGGTGCATCAATAAAACGTTTACAAAATGGATATAAAAAAGTAATAAAAACAGCAAAAATAGCCCATAAAAAACAAGCTTTAGGTAATTGAATTAAAATTAATAAGGCTAAGATTAACAAACCAAACAAAAGCCCAAAAGCTTCAAACAAATTCACATCCCCTGCTGTTAAGGGCCTTTTTTCTGTTCGTTTAACATGCAAATCAATATTTCTATCAGCAATATCATTAATGATACAACCAGACGCTCGCATCAAAATGGTTCCAATAAAAAAGAGCAAGATAAGTCTTAATGGAGGATTCCCTTTATTGGCCAACCATAACGCCCAGGCGGTTGGAAACCAAAGTAGTAAGATACCCACAGGTTTATGAAAACGCATGAGTTTTAAATAATTTAATAATTTAGTCATTTTAAATCACGATCTAAGGCGAGTTGCTGGCTCAAAATGTCAATTTAACAGAATTAACACTTTTAGCCAGTTTTTTTAAAGAAGACAGGTTTAAATTAACTTTTGTCCCGTTTTTTAGTTAATGCAGAAAAAAATTCAGGCTTATTTAAACCAATTTCAGCAAAAATTTGTGGTACTCTTTCCCAGCTTTGTTCCTGTTCAATACTCGCAACAACCAAGTTAAAGCCCTTATCTTTATCCGCTTCAACCCCCCAACCATTGATATAGCAAAGACCATGTAAACGTTTTGCTTCAACATGCCCCATTTTTTCTGCTGCTTGTAAATAGGCAAGCGCTTCTTCATAAAGATGTTTCATTTGCTTTTCATTATTATCACTTGCAAACAGCACCTCTTGCTGTAATTTATCTCTAAATTTTGCTTCATCTAACAATTTCTTTCCTAAATCGTATTGAGATTTAGTATCCTCAAGAGTAGCAGCAGCACGTAAACATGCGCTAACCATCACGTCAGCAAAAGGATATTTTTTCTTACCTATTAGCGATTTATAGATAGCAGCTAATTCATGGTAATAGCCAATTTCTTTAGCTAGAGTTTCGTCATTAGGCTGGTTAAGAAGTCTAAAATTTTGCATTGCTTTTAGACGTTTAGTAAGGCTTCTTATTTTTAAACTTTTAAAGACCATGATTCACTCCTAAACTGTACGAACTGGTGGAGCAACTAACCACTGTACGGCAAAGACAGCGATAATCACTAGCACTATTAATAGAAAAAGTTGCAATCCAAAACCTAAACTTTCTTTTACTTCCTTTTTCATATCAACGGAACTTTCCTTTTTTTCAGGCTGTATACCGAAGATTTGGTTATCAATATGATTAGAAGCATAATAAGAAATAAATCCACAAATAAGTCCTGGTACAAGGAAGCTAAGAAAAGTGACCATGGCTGATCCAAAATCAGAATAAGCATAACTTTCTTTTAGCCATTCTCTAAAAGTAATTACAAAGCCGGGAACACTATAATTCCACCCAAAAAGTAAATAGGGCAAAACATAAAGCCCCATTGCACAAAGAGACAGTGAGAATAAAAGACAAATAAGCCCCGTTATAAAAAGTTTTGAATTTTGCTGATAACGATCATCTTCCATATTAGATAGCCATTAATAAAATATAGATACTTTGAACATAGCAGATGCCACACTTATTGCCAAGTCAAGTTCTTGTTAAAAAACAAATTCTACCCAATAAAACCAAAAAATGTTATGTTGTTTTAATAATAAAATAATCTTGGACCATGATGAAACGCCATGTTTTTATGATTTCCGATGGAACTGGTATTACTGCTGAAAACCTCGGTAATAGCCTTATCACTCAATTTGATAATATTAGTTTTGAAAAATACACTATTCCTTATGTCGATAGTATTGAAAAGGCAGAGACAGTAGTTAAGCGTTTAAATGATTGTTATGAAGAAACAGGAACAAAGCCACTTGTTTTTTTGACTTTAATTAATCCTAACATTGTTGAAATCATCAAACGTACGGAAGCTAAAATTTTCGATCTTTTTAATACATTTTTAGGCCCTTTAGAACATGAGCTTAATGCTAAGTCATCTTATACTGTAGGTAAAACTCATGGCGTAGCCGATAAACAATCATATTATCAACGTATAGAAGCTGTTGATTTCACTTTAGCACATGATGATGGAATAAATTTAAGAGGCTATGAAAAAGCAGATATTATTTTAATTGGTGTGTCTCGTTGCGGTAAAACACCGAGCTGCCTGTATATGGCGCTTCATTTCGGGGTCTTGGCTGCCAATTATCCCTTTACTGAAGAAGATCTTTCCTATTTTAAATTACCTGAATCTTTAAGGCCGTTTAAAAATAAACTATTTGGATTAACTATTGATCCTGAACGCCTTCAACATATAAGAACAGAGAGAAGGCCAAATAGCCATTATGCTTCCGCAGAACAATGTAGACTTGAGATTTCTGAAGTTGAAGCTATGTATAAACGTGAAAAAATTCCTTTTCTTAACTCCACACGCTATTCAATTGAAGAAATTGCCACAAAAATTTTAGTTTCTGCTGGTCTAAAACGTAAATTTAGAGATTAGGGAAAAATAATGGATAAGGAAATTTATAATAAAACAAGACACGATTTAACTGATTGGCAGGATGAATTAAAAAATAATATCTTAACTGACGATTCTCATCTTGCTCATAGTTTTCAAATTTATTTTAATAAAGATGAGACTTTTCTCATTAAACTGAAACAATTTTCCAATATTGTAAGCTATTTCCTTGAACCCTTAGTTTGTGAAAATAACTTAAGTGAAAATTTACCTTCTTTAGCTTATTTTAATGCTATCGGCGAAAAATCAAATGAAGTACTGCATCACCCCTCTTATATTGAAGCTGGAAATATTATTTATGGCTCAAAGCTAATGCAATATCTGCTTGAACCAGGAAATATGATAAAAACCTTAGCTTTATTTATTCTTTCTTCACATGCAGGAGAAGCAGGCCATAATTGCCCTATTGCTTGCAGTGCAGGCTTAATGCGTGTTTTAGCAAATTACTCAAAACTTCCAGAAACCGAAATTTATTTAAATAAATTTGCCGAAAAAAGTTTTACAACTAATTATACAGGAGCTCAGTTTTTAACTGAAATTCAAGGTGGTTCCGATGTTGGTGCTAATGCAACAATTGCTAGACAAAATGATAAAGGTGAATGGCGTATCCACGGCGAAAAATGGTTTTGTTCCAATGCAAATGCCGATCTTATTTTATTAACGGCAAGAACAAACGAAAATACAGAAGGAACAAAAGGTTTAAGTTTATTTTTAGTCCCCGCAAAATTAAAAAATGGTGAAGATAATTTCTATAACATTAAGCGTTTAAAGCAAAAATTAGGTACTCGCACTATGGCAACTGCTGAGATCGATTTTATAGGTGCATTAGCTTATCCCATGGGTGAATTAAATGAAGGAATACATCTAGCTTTAGGCCATGTCTTACATTTATCTCGTATTTTCAATGCTTTCTCTGTTTTAGGAATGGCAAGACGTGCTTTTCAAACAGCTTATCTCTATGCCAAACATAGAAAAGCTTTCGGGAAAACAATTGTTAATTTCCCTTTAGTTAAAGAACATTTAGCCTTAATTCGTGCAGATAATACAGCCATGATTGCAGCTTCATTTAATTTAGTAAATGAACAAGATAAATTTGATCTTTCTAAAAGCACCAATAAAGAAAAGGCTTTATTACTTCGAACTCTAGCTAATATTAATAAATATTTTACTGCTAAACGAAGTGTTGAAAATATTCATCATTCCATCGATATTTTAGCTGGTAATGGCATCGTAGAAAGCTTTTCTTCATTACCACGATTACTGCGCGATACCATTATCTGTGAAAATTGGGAAGGTACCCATTTCACATTATGGATGCAAACTTTAAGAGATATTGAAAAATTTGCTGTCGATAAACTATTTCTTTCTTATTTAGAAGAATTATTAACTGAATTGAAAATAACCGAAAAAAATAGACTTAATGAGGCAATGAAAGATTTGATTAATCAATTTGATAACTTAAAAAAACTTAGCCCCGATTTACAGAGTCTAGCTATGGCTAATCTAATTGATAAAATGGCTGCCTTATATTCTGCAATTTGCCTAGCATTGGAAATTAAGGTACTAGATTCAAAATCTAAAAATGCCTGTCTTTCCTTTTTTATAGAGACATATTTGGTTGATAAACCAATTGAGAAAAATAAAGATTACCTAAAGTTAGTTGAGGCGGTGTTAAGTTAGCTAATCCTGACTAGTCTTGTTACATCTGAAAAAGCGTAGCTTTTGAAGGAGCTTCTTGAATGCGAAGTGAAATACTAAGCTCTGTATTCAAGAAGATTCTTCGCAAAGCTCAGAATGACAGTGCAGCTCTGAAATGATAAGTTTTAAGATTTACAAAGACAATAATATTCAATTAAATCAATGATTTGCTTATTTGCTCTGGGAAACTCAAAATTTCTAAGCTCTGATAAAGGAACCCATCGCATGTCTAATTGCCCTTCAAGACAACGAGGCTCACCAGAAAATTGATTTACTGTAAAAACAATTAATTCAACTTTTTTATCTTCATATTCATAATTAACAACGCCTAAATAAGCGCTGTTTAAAATGTCTAAATTGATTTCTTCTTTAATTTCTCTGATAAGAGCTATAGTTGCTTCTTCACCTGATTCTAATTTACCACCGGGAAATTCCCATTTACCACCTTGACTAGTACTCAAAGGTCTTTTGGTAATGAGAATTTCTTGTATTTCATTGAAAATAACAGCCACTGCTACTTTCATGAAAGACTACCATGGCAAGATTTGAATTTTTTACCAGAACCACAGGGACAAGGATCATTACGACCTATTTTTTTCTCTGCTCTTCTAACAGTGCCTGTTTGCTCTTCTTCTGCAAAATTCTCTTCTTGATGTAAGAAGTTCATCTTATGATTGGATTCAGCGCGACGTTGTTCCTCAACTGCCTCAACATCCGCTTCCGTTTGAACCTCAAAAGTTGATAAAAAGCGGATAACATCATATTTTGTGCTATCAAGCATATTTTTAAATAACTCAAAAGCTTCGCGTTTGTATTCTTGTTTTGGGTCTTTTTGCGCATAACCACGTAAATGAATACCCTGGCGTAAATAATCCATCGAAGCTAAATGCTCACGCCAGTGATTATCCATGGTTTGTAAGATAACTGACTTTTCAAACTGAGCTAAAACTTCTCTTCCTGCTTGCTCTTCTTTTTTATGATAGGCTTCAATACAGAGATTAAAAATTCTATCCCTTATCTCATCAGGTTGAATCTGATGATCCTCTTCAATCCAAGCATTAAGATCTGCTTTTATCCTAAAATCATCTGATAAAACTTGCGATAGCCCTACTAAATCCCATTGATCTTCAAGACTATTTGGAATAATAAAAGTATCAACAAGATTATAAATAACCTCTTCACGCATTGCTTCTACAACTTCTTTAGGCTCATCCATTTCCATGATAGCAGCTCTTTGTGTATATACGACACGACGTTGATCATTAGCAACATTGTCATAATCCAACAATTGCTTACGTACATCAAAATGATAACCTTCTAACTTACGTTGTGCATTTTCAATTGCTTTAGTTACTAAACCATGCTCAATTGGCTCACCTGGTTTCATACCAAGTCGGCGCATCATGGATGCGACTCTGTCAGATGCAAAAATACGCATTAAATTATCTTCTAAAGATAAGTAAAAGCGGCTGCTACCCACATCACCTTGACGACCCGCACGACCTCTTAACTGATTATCAATTCGTCTTGACTCATGGCGCTCCGAACCAATAATCCGTAAACCTCCTGCAGCTAATACTGTTTTATGGCGGTCATCCCAATCTTTTTTAACAGCTTCTTTATCTGCATCACTTGCATCTTCTGGAAGTGCGGCTAAATCAGCCGCTAAGCTACCACCTAAGACGATATCCGTACCACGACCAGCCATATTAGTTGCAATAGTCACGGCTTTAGGTCTTCCTGCTTCTGCAATAATCTGGGCTTCCTTTTCATGGAATTTAGCATTTAAAACCTGGTGCTTTAACTTTTCTTTATCTAAAAGTGTAGATAGTAATTCTGAGGCTTCGATAGAGGCTGTACCCACTAAAACAGGCTGCCCTTTTTCAACACAGAGTTTGATATCTTCAATAATTGCTTCATACTTATCTTTCTGGCTAAGATAAACTAAATCAGTTTCATCTTGCCTTGCCATGTGCTTATTGGTGGGAATAACAACCACTTCAAGGTTATAAATTTGTTGAAATTCATAGGCTTCTGTATCGGCAGTACCAGTCATACCTGATAGTTTATTATAAAGGCGGAAATAATTTTGGAAGGTGATTGATGCTAAAGTTTGATTTTCTTGTTGAATTTTAACCTTTTCTTTGGCTTCAATTGCTTGATGTAACCCTTCAGACCAACGGCGACCCGCCATCGTCCTGCCTGTATGTTCATCAACAATTACCACTTGATTATCTTTGACGATATAATCAACATCACGTTGAAATATTGAATGTGCTTTTAAAGCAGCATTAACATGGTGCATAAGCATAATGTTGGATGCATGGTATAAACTATCACCTGCTTCTAATAAACCTGCGCTTGCCAGTAATTCTTCAATATGTTGATGACCACTCTCAGTCAAATGCGCTTGTTTTTGCTTTTCATCAATGGTGTAGTCCCCGCTATCTCCTTCTTCCTCTTGCTTTTTAAGCTCTGGAATTAAGCGGTTAATTTTAATATAAAGTTCAGAGCTATCTTCTGCAGCTCCTGAAATAATCAAAGGTGTTCTTGCCTCATCGATAAGGATAGAATCCACCTCATCTACGATAGCAAAATTAAGTTCTCTTTGAACTTTATCGGCCAAATTGAAAGCCATATTATCGCGAAGATAATCAAAACCGAATTCATTGTTTGTACCGTAAACGATATCGGTATTATAAGCAGCACGTTTGAGATCAGCAGGCATATCAGGATAAATAACACCGACAGTTAAACCTAAGAATTCAAAAACAGGCTTCATCCATTCACTATCACGTTTTGCCAAATAATCGTTGACAGTAACAACGTGAACACCCTTTCCAGTTAAGGCATTAAGGTAAGCTGGCAATGTTGCAACTAAGGTTTTACCTTCCCCCGTACGCATTTCAGCAATATTACCTTCGTTTAAAACCATCCCACCGATAAGCTGCACATTAAAATGCTTTAGCCCAAGAGTTCTAAAAGAAGCTTCTCTAACCACAGCAAAGGCTTCCGCTAAAAGATTATCCAATGCTTCACCCTCAGCAAGCC
>JAIUOG010000095.1 GCA_020161725.1 Pseudomonadota bacterium | reverse complement strand
GGAATCCTGGCATTTTTTTCAAACAACTTTGAAAAAATCAATTCCTCTCTCCTTGAGAGGATGTCCGAAGGACAGGAATGACAGGATTTTATATAGAAGTACAGAAGTTTAGACTTATTGACTCCCAAGCAACTCCGCTAAAAACTGTGAGGCGGCATGTTGCTCAGCTTTTCTTCGGCTATGGCCGTGGCCTGTGGTGACTTTTTTAATGCCGCTAATTTTGCAACTAACATAAAAAACCTGCTCATGTTCTTCACCTTCGATTTTAATTAATTGATATTCAGGTAAAGGTTTTTTATTGGCTTGCAGGTATTCTTGTAGCTCCGTTTTAGAATCTTTGAGATTATTATGCAAATTAGCATCTTCCAATCTCGAGCTATACAATTTAAGGATAAGTTTTTGGCTTGCTTCAATGCCAGCATCTAAAAAAACAGCTGCAAAAATCGCTTCTAAGGTATCAGCTAAAATAGAAGCTCTACGAAAACCACCACTTTTTAGCTCGCCCTGCCCTAAATAAAGGTATTGGCCAAGATCGAGTTCATTAGCAATTTCAGCCAACATTTCACCTTTGACTAAAAAGGCTCTTAATCGGCTTAACTTTCCTTCCGTTTGTTCTGGAAAAAGACCAAAAAGCGCATTGGCAATAACAAAAGATAAAATCGAATCGCCGAGAAACTCAAAACGTTCATTATTTTCACTGCTATAACTACGATGCGTTAAGGCTTGTTTTAATAAATTTAAATTATTAAATTGATGCCCTAAATGCCTACATAAACGTTCTAAATCTCTCAAAATATGCCTCTTAAACGCATTAATGAATTAAACGGCCAATACGCGACCAACGAATAGAATCAGTTATTCCATTCCAACTCATCCAGACAAGAAAAGCCTTGCCACGTAAATATTTATCTTCAGTGAAGCCCCAGAAACGGCTATCTGCGCTGTCATCACGGTTATCACCCATCATGAAATAATTACCCGGAGGGACTTCTGCTTCAAAATCATTAGCAGGCACATCAGGACGCACGTAGATATAATGCTCTACGCCATTGAGGTTTTCTTTATATTTGGCAACAGCCTTACCTGAACTTTCATCCGTCGTATACTCAACAAAATTCTGTTCCATCATCTTACCATTAATACTTAACACTTTATTATGGTAGCTAATTTTATCTCCAGGGACACCAACTACACGCTTGATATAATCATAACTAGGATTGGGGGGCCAACGGAAAACAACGACATCACCTATTTTCGGATTTGCAATAGGAATAATTTTTTTCTCAATGACAGGCAGACGAAAACCATAACTGAATTTATTCACCGCAACAAAATCACCAACCAAAAGCGTTGGTTCAAGAGAACCCGAAGGAATGCGGAATGGCTCGATTAAAAAAGAACGCAAAAGGAGAACTAGAAAAAAAACCGGGAAAAAAGAACGTGAATATTCGATAATTTTATTGGGTTTTTGTGACGCGGTTCTTTTCTTAGACCAATAGACAATATCAACCAGATAAATTATCCCACTGATTAAAGAAAGTACTACTAATATGAGCGCAAAATTCATGTTATTTATCCATTATTTCTTTTTAGTCGACGTTTGGAACACTGCCATAAATGCCTCTTGAGGAATTTCGACATGTCCTACTTGTTTCATCCGTTTTTTACCTGCTTTTTGTTTTTCTAATAATTTACGTTTACGGCTTACATCCCCACCGTAACATTTGGCTGTTACATCTTTTCGCATTGCTTTAACCGTTTGGCGAGCAATAATATGACTCCCCAGTGCCGCTTGAATAGCAACATCATACATCTGTCTTGGAATAAGGTCTTTCATTTTATCAGTCAAAGCCTTACCTTTTGTTTGAGCTGCATCACGATGTACGATAACAGCAAGTGCATCCACCCTATCACCGTTAATTAACACATCCATCTTTACTAAATTTGCTTCATCAAAGCGAAGGAAATTATAATCTAGAGAGGCATAACCACGGCTTATAGACTTTAACCTATCAAAAAAATCCGAAACCACTTCATTCATTGGCAAATCATAAGTGACTGAAACTTGTCGGCCACTATAAGACATATTAACTTGTACACCACGACGTTCGACACAAAGGCTTATAATTGAACCTAAATAATCTTGAGGCACTAAAATATTCGCACGTACAATTGGCTCAAAAAGATCTTTAATCTGTTGGACAGGTGGTAATTGAGATGGGTTATCAATCATCAAAGTATCACCTTTAGTCGTGACCACTTTATAAACCACCGTAGGTGCTGTAGAAATTAAATCTAAGTTATATTCTCGCTCTAGACGCTCTTGAATAATTTCCATATGAAGCATGCCCAAAAAACCACAACGGAAACCAAAACCTAAGGCTTCGGAAGATTCGGGCTCATAGAATAATGAAGCATCATTTAGGCTTAATTTAGCCAAAGCCTCTCTGAATGCTTCAAAATCATCAGCAGAGATTGGGAATAAACCGGCATAAACCTGGGGCTTAACACGTTTAAAACCAGGTAAAGGCGCTAAGGCCTGTCTTTTTTCAAGCGTCAAGGTATCCCCTACAGGGGCTCCATGAATATCTTTAATACCAGCAACAACATAACCTACTTCACCAGCTTTTAATTCATCTTGCTTGGTACGCTTAGGTGTAAAAATACCAACCTCGGTCACTTCATGTGCACGCCCTGTTGACATCACACGCATCTTATCGCCCTTGCGCAAACGACCATTAGCAATACGTACTAAAGAAACAACACCTAAATAACTATCGAACCAAGAATCTATAATGAGAGCCTGAAGAGGTTCTTCTGTTTCACCTTTTGGTGCTGGTATCTTTGCAACAATAGCTTCTAAAACATCTTGAACACCTAAACCACTTTTAGCACTGGCACGAATGGCATCTTGTGCATCTAAACCAATAATATCTTCGATTTCAGAAATCACCCTTTCAGGCTCAGCCTGAGGCAGGTCAATTTTATTTAAAACAGGTAAAATTTCTAAAGATTGATCAATGGCTGTATAACACACGGCCACTGTTTGTGCTTCAACCCCTTGGGCTGCATCAACGACTAGAATAGCGCCTTCACAAGCAGCTAGAGAACGCGATACTTCATAGCTAAAATCGACATGACCTGGCGTATCAATAAAATTTAATAAATAAGTTTTACCATCTAATGCTTTATAATTTAACGAAACTGATTGCGCTTTGATGGTGATACCTCTTTCACGCTCAATGTCCATGGAATCAAGCACCTGCTCTGCCATCTCTCTATCAGAAAGGCCTCCACAATACTGAATAAAGCGGTCTGCAAGGGTTGATTTGCCGTGATCAATATGGGCAATAATCGAAAAATTTCTTATGTGGCTAAGATCGGTCAAGGTAAAACTCGTCAATAAAATTGAAATATTCTAGCTTAATTATTGAGGAGCAGAAAGTATGTCTTGCATTTAATATAAAGATACAACCATCAAAATTGGCTAATGATTTTTCTTTCCATTGATTTAAGAAGAGAATAAGTCTATAACATTGTCATAAAATTTTGCTTGGAGCGCATGAATGATGTCAATTGAAACAATAACAAATAACCTAGCAACTAATAATGACGATGATTTTTTAGAATATGCTTTATCTCATGGTTTTGGCGATATTCATTTTAAAGTTGATAGCGAAACAGGTATGAAAGCCATTATCGCTATACACAATACCAATTTAGGCCCGGCCTTGGGTGGTTGCCGTTTTATTGAATATCCTGACACGAAATCAGCTATTAAAGATGCACTTCGTTTAGCAAGAGGAATGAGCTATAAAGCAGCCTCCGTTAATCTACCTCTTGGTGGGGGTAAATCGGTTATTATTAAGCCATCAACACCTTATGATAGAGATGCCTATCTCCATGCTTTTGGGCGCTTTGTAAACGAGCTAAACGGGCGTTACATTACTGCGTTAGATAGTGGAACCGAACTTCGGGATATGGATATTATTGCCGAACACACACCTTTTATAGCAAGCCTGTCTAGTTATAATGGCGATCCCTCTCCTTTTACGGCTAAAGGTATTTTACGTGGAATTGAAGCAGCTGTTGAATTTAAATTAGGTAAAAATAATTTAAAAGGCGTTCACGTCGCAATCCAGGGTTTAGGGCATGTTGGTTATGCTCTTGCTAGGTATTTACATGATTTAGGCGCAACTTTAACTGTTGCTGATATCAATGCTGAAGCAACTGAACGTGCTGAAAAAGAATTTGGTGCAAAAGTAGTTCCAGTTGATAGCATTCATAAAGTGGCTTGTGATGTTTATGCTCCTTGCGCACTGGGTGCCATCATTAATGATTTAACTATCAATCAATTACAAACGACGATTATTGCTGGTGCTGCTAATAATCAATTAGCTCATAGCTATCATGGTAAGCTTTTACATGAAAAAGGTATTTTATACGCAGTTGACTATGTTATTAATGCTGGAGGGCTTATTTTTGCTGCCTCAAAATATTTAAAAACAGAAGAAAAACTTGTTAACCAACAAATCGATCATATCCACAGTTCTTTATTGGAAATTTTTGAACATTCTATGAAGCAAAATAAACCCACTAGTGAGATTGCAGATAGATTGGCACAAGAAAAAATAGATGCAAAAGCGAGCAAGAGATAAAGTTTATGAAGCAATTAGTTTTAACAGAGGCGCTTTATAACTATATGCAAGATGTTTCTTTGCGTGAACATCCTGTTTTACAAGAGCTGCGTAAAGAAACCTCAACTATGATGCTTGCTAATATGCAAGTTTCACCCGAGCAAGCTCAGTTTTTACAGTTTTTAATTAAATTGATTAATGCCAAAAAAGTGCTTGAATTAGGTACTTTTACTGGCTATAGCGCCTTAGCTATGTCTTTAGCTCTTCCTGAAGATGGCGAACTTATTACCTGCGATATCAATAAAAACTGGACTGCCAATGCGCCTCATTATTGGCAAAAAGCAGGACAGGATAAGAAAATCACACTAAGGCTTGCTCCTGCCATAGAATCCTTACAGGCTTTATTGAATGAAGGTTATAAAGCGCAATTTGATTTTATTTTTATTGATGCTGATAAAACAAGCTATATTCAATATTATGAATTAGCACTTGAGCTTGTTAAACCAACTGGCCTTATCGCAATCGATAATGTGCTATGGGACGGCAAGGTTATCGATGAAAAAGAGCAAGGTGGGCAAACTCGTGAGATTCGCAAATTAAATGAATTGTTAAAAACAGATAAACGAGTTGATATTAGTCTTTTAGCTATTGCGGATGGATTGTTTTTGGTTAGGAAAACGGGATAACCGACGGTATAGTGCTTAAAAGGATAAGCCCCCCTCCCTCGTAGGAAAGATAGAGGGTTCGAGGTGAGCATCTTAACCTCTAATAAATAATCCATAGCAATAACAGCATTTTATATTCATATACGTTTCTAACAGGAGTAAGCGATGAATAAACAAAATCCCTGTGGCTTAGATGGCTTTGCCTTTTTAGAATTTTCAAGCCCTAATAAAGACATGCTAGAAAAACAATTTCTTGCTATGGGCTTTCAGCTTAAGGCTCGCCATAAAAAAGCAGATATTAGCCTTTACCAACAAGGTAATATCCAATTTATCGTCAATGCAACTAAAGGCAGTCAAGCAGAAACTCATGCTAAAACTCATGGTTCTGGTGCTTGTGCTATGGGATTTAAGGTTAAAGATGCTAAAAAAGCGTATGAATATGCTTTAAGTCATGGAGCAAAGGCATTTAAAGATGTAGCACATGCTGATCATGGCTTATATGCTATTGATGCTATTGGCGGCTCAGTCATTTATTTTGTTGATGATAACAAGCCTGCCTTTGCCGGTGATTGGCAAGAAATTAATGAACTAAAACCAAGCGCTTCTGCTTTGCTTAATATTGATCACCTAACTCATAATGTATTTCGTGGCAATATGGATAAATGGGCGCTCTTTTATGAAAAAATCTTTAATTTTGAAGAAATTCGTTTCTTCAATATCATAGGAAAAATGACTGGTCTGATTAGCCGTGCTCTAGCGAGCCCTTGTGGCAAAATTAAAATCCCACTTAATGAATCTAAAGATGATAAATCGCAAATTGAAGAGTTTTTACATGAATATAAGGGGGAAGGCATTCAACATGTTGCTTTAACCACTGATGATATTTACACCTCCGTTAATACTCTAAGAAAGCAAGGCATGAATTTTCTTGATGTGCCAGACACCTATTATGAAATGATTGATGCACGTGTTCCTTGGCATCAAGAACCGATTAACCAGCTCCAAGAAGAAAAAATTCTTATTGATGGAGACAAGGATCCCAAAGGCGGCCTTCTTTTACAAATATTTACTGAAAATGTATTTGGCCCTGTATTTTTTGAAATTATCCAACGCAAGGGTAACCAAGGTTTTGGTGAAGGTAATTTCCAAGCCTTATTTGAAGCGATTGAACGTGATCAGATTAAACGAGGTACGCTTCAGGAAACCCATTAATAAGGAAAAAGAATGAAACTGGCTAGTTTAAAAATAAATAATCAACGTGATGGGCAGCTTTGTGTTGTAAGTAAAGATTTAAAACGTGCAGTAAAAGTACCTGCTATTGCCAAAACAATGCAAGAAGCTATTGATAATTGGGCTAAGGTTGAAAGGCAATTACAAGAAATATATGAAAGCCTTAATAAAGGTACCCTAAAAGATAGCTTTCCCTTTGATGAAACAAAGGTGTCCTCCCCTCTTCCTCGCGCTTATCAATGGGCGGATGGCAGTGCCTATGTCAACCATGTTCAACTAGTGAGAAAAGCAAGAGGCGCTGAGATGCCAGAGGATTTTTGGACTGTTCCCCTAATGTACCAAGGTGGTTCAGACTCCTTTTTAGCTCCCAGAGAAAATATAAAATTAGCAGATGAAGCCTATGGCGTTGATTTCGAAGCTGAAATCGCAGTTATTACTGATGATGTGCCTATGGCAATTGATAAGGAAGAAGCGACTCAGCATATTAAGTTACTCATGCTAGTTAATGATGTCTCTTTACGTAATCTTATTCCTGCTGAAATTAGTCGTGGTTTTGGTTTTTTCCAATCAAAACCCTCTTCTGCCTTTTCACCTGTTGCGATTACTCCTGATGAATTAGGTGAATATTGGGATGGTAACCGTGTGCATAGACCACTTATGAGCTTTTTAAATAAGACCTTATTTGGAGAGCCTAATGCGGGTGTCGATATGACTTTCTCGTTTCCTGAACTCATTGCTCATGCAGCTAAAACAAGACCTCTTGTTGCAGGCACTATTATTGGTTCTGGTACTGTATCGAATTTAGATAAGTCTAAAGGTTCATCCTGTATTGTTGAAAAGCGTATGCTTGAAATCATCAATGATGGCAAAGCAAAGACGGAATTCATGTGTTTCGGTGATTCTATTCGCATCGAAATGCTTGATGAACAGGGACAATCCTATTTTGGTGCCATTGAACAACAATTTGTTTCATTTAAATAAGGTTAAATCTTGAAATTATACGACTATTACCGCTCTTCTTCGAGCTATCGCGTACGCATTGCTTTGAATATCAAGCAAATATCTTATGAAAAACGGTCTGTTCATTTGCTTAATAATGGTGGAGAACAAAAAGATCCTAATTATTTAGCTTTAAATGCTCAAGGTTTAGTCCCCACCCTGGATGAAAATGGTCATATTCTCACTCAATCTTTAGCTATCATTGAATATCTTGAAGAAATAAGCCCCAGCCCTTCGCTTTTTCCACCAACTCCTTTGGCTAAAGCCAAAGTTCGGAGTCTTGCGCTTTTAATAGCCTGTGATTTACACCCTTTAAATAATTTAAGAGTATTAAATCGTTTGCGTGAGCAATTTGATGCCAATGAAGAGCAAGTTTTATCTTGGTATCACCATTGGTTAAAAGAAGGTTTCAATGCCTTTGAAAAGGAATTAGCAAAACTACCACACAAAGCTGATTTTTGTTATGGTAACCAAATAAGCTTAGCGGATATTTGCCTTATTCCTCAGGTTTACAATGCCAAGCGTTTTAATTTTCCCCTGGATAATTATCCACTGATAAACCAAGTTAATGAGCATTGCCTCAAGCTAAAACCCTTTATTGATGCGATGCCTGCTGAATAAAAAAATTATTCTTTTAATGAATCTTTATTTATTTTATTTGCATAGAATCGAATTAAATTTAAAAAAATAGGTTTTACCGAGATCTTACAAAAAGCTTAATTTTCAATTAAGAATTAGATGTTATACTTTAAACATCAAAACCAGATTATAGGTGTTCAAATGGCAGGCATTGTAGAAAAGCTTTTAACTGGCGGCATCCGATACGGTGCTAAACGTGCTCTTCGTTTAAATCCCGAAAAGCAATTTACCCCGGAAGAAATGGATAAATTAGTTCAGGATAATCGCGATAGTTTAGGCTTAGGCGAAGGCCTTAAATGCAAAGATGCCGTCGGAAACTTTATGAAAGGCGATTTTTCAGGCTTTAGTCTTAAAATGGATGTAGATGAAGAAGGGAAAAAAGGAACAACGCTAGCTAAAAAATTAAATACAGCCAAGGATAAGGATGAAGCTACCAGAGTAAAAGAACGATTTAAAAAAGCAACTTCCGTATTTTCATCCGAAAAAGACTCTGAAGATATAGCTATTTCAGACGAATTTGCTATGAATATAGAAGCCATTAATCATATTATTTTAAATAATCCATCCCAATTTAGTGCTGAAGCCTATGCTAGCCAACTTTCCGTTTTAAAAGCAGAGGAAGAAGCTCATTTTAAAGCGCGTCATGATCAAAGAAAAGCCAATGTAGATGCCTTATTTGAAGATGAAAACTTTATTGCTGATTTAAAAACCGCTTTAGGTTTAAATGATGATGGCATTGAGGATTTCAAAAAGAATTATTTAGAAGAAATTGATAAATCGCATAAAGAAGCCTTATCTCAATTTTCCAAAGAAATTAATAATGATATTAATAGCTTACACAAAGCGAATGCAGACGAGTTTCATAGGCTAGCAACCATTCTTAAGCATTATAATGAAAATAAAAAAATTAGAGAATATATCGATAATCAACTTGAAACTGAAGGTGTGAGTATCGAAATCAATGGTATTGATGATGCTGTTGCTAAATTTAAAAATATTAAGATGGAAGATCTTATCAAGACAGGTGCTCTTAAAACAACAGGCAGCTGGAGTCTTTTACAGGCCAATATAAGAGAGATGCCAGACGGCTCTGTAGGCATTAGATTAAATAGATTGTTCCAAATGGATGATAGCGTTTATGAAGAATTAACTAGCCTTTGTGAAATCGTAAAAGCAACGGGAGCTGAAACTATTGAATTAAACATTGAGCATAAGGATCCTGAGCAAGCAGACGAATTAATGCGTAAATTTGTTGAATCTGCAACAAGAGCAGGTTTTGCACCCGATAAAATTAAAGCAACTGTTAATGGTGAAGTAAAATACGCTTATGACTCAAAAGAGAAAGCGATGAAAGATGAGCTATTTAAGGATAGCCATGCTGTGCGCTTGAGCGTTGCAAAAGATTTTTATAATAAA
>JAIUOG010000094.1 GCA_020161725.1 Pseudomonadota bacterium | reverse complement strand
CTGAATGCAAGGGTCAAACTCCTCCCATAATCTTTCACTTCGCATTCAAAAAGATCCTTCAAAAAGCTAATGCTTTTTTTCAGGATGACACGAAGTAAGGCTGTTATTCTTGTCTCGTTATTCCTTTATTCAGTCATGCTGGGCGCTAGGAATGATATTTTATTATTTACCGTCCTGAGCTTTGTAAGTTTTTTTTCTGCAGTATCAAAAGATAAAAAAAAGCCCTATCAGGCAAAACCTAACAGGGCTTTTAAAGTATAAAAGTTTAGGCTTTAGCCGCTTTCTTTTCTTTTTCTTTGGCAATTACAGCTTCAGCTACGTTGGCAGGGCATGCAGCATAGTGAGAGAATTCCATTGAAAATTGGCCATGTCCAGAAGTAAGGGTACGTAAGGTACTAATGTAACCAAACATTTCTGAAAGTGGAACTTCTGCCTTGATGTGTACACCAGAAGCACTTGGTTCCTGACCAGAAATCATACCACGACGGCGGTTCAAGTCACCAATTACGTTACCTACATCTTCTGAAGTACTATAAACGTCAACTTTCATAATTGGCTCAAGTAATTGAGGACCCGCTTTTGGTATTGATTGTCTGAAAGCGCCTTTGGCTGCAATTTCGAACGCAATAGCAGATGAGTCAACCGCATGAGACGCGCCATCAGTTAAATTAACTGCGATATCTAATACAGGGAAGCCTGCTAAGGTACCAGTACCCATCATTGAACGGAAACCTTTCTCAATTGCAGGGAAAAATTCTTTAGGAACATTACCACCTACAACAGTCGATTGGAAAGTAAAGCCAGAGTTTGGCTCTCCTGGTGAAATTGTATAGTCAATTTTACCGTACTGACCAGAACCACCTGATTGTTTTTTATGAGTATAACTATCTTCAACAGTCTTTGTGATAGTTTCGCGGTAAGCAACCTGAGGTTGACCAACGATTAACTCAACATCATAAGTACGTTTTAGAATATCAACTTTAATATCAAGATGTAATTCACCCATACCACGTAAAATAGTCTCACCCGAATCTTCATCCGTTTCAACCTTAAAGGTAGGATCTTCTGCAACCATCTTACCAATAGCAATACCCATCTTCTCAGTTGAGCCTTTATCTTTCGGAGCTACAGCAATTGAGATAACTGGCTCTGGGAATACCATTGCTTCAAGTGTACATTCATGTTTTGGATCACAAAGAGTATGACCTGTACGAACGTTTTTCATACCGACGATTGCGATAATGTCACCTGCTTCAGCGCTTTGTAATTCATTACGCTCATTCGCCTGCATTTCAACCATACGACCAACACGTTCTGTTTTACCAGTAAACGAGTTAAGGATAGTGTCACCTTTATTTAGCTTTCCAGAATAGATACGTACGAAAGTTAAGGCACCAAAACGGTCATCCATGATCTTGAATGCTAAAGCACGGAATGGCTCATCAGGTGATACGATAGCAAATTCGCCGTTAGGCTCACCTTCAGCATTAGTCAAAGGTTGTGGGTTAACTTCATGTGGAGCTGGTAAATAGTCAACTACGCCATCTAACAATAATTGCATACCTTTATTCTTAAAGGCTGAACCACAATAAGTTGGGAAGAATGCTAATTCAAGCGTACCTTTACGAATGCAACGTTTAATATCTTCGATTGAAGGCTCTTGTCCATCCAAGTAAGCCATTAATAACTCATCATCCATTTCAAGTGCAGTTTCAATGAGTTGACTACGATATGTTTCAACATCATCAACCATATCTGCAGGAACGTCAGTGATGTTGAAGTTTTCAGGTTGGCCAGATTCATCCCAAACGTAAGCTTTACGACTTAATAAATCAACAACGCCCACAAAGCTATCTTCAAAGCCAATAGGTAAAGTCATAATTAATGGAGTAGCGCCAAGCTCTCTCTTAATCTGCTCAGTTACTTTCAAGAAGTTCGCACCGATACGATCGAGTTTGTTTATGAAAATTAATCGAGCAACTTTTGATTCGTTCGCATAACGCCAGTTAGTCTTCGACTGAGGCTCAACTCCACCAGAACCACAGAATACACCAATACCACCATCAAGAACTTTCAGTGAACGATATACTTCTACTGTAAAATCAACGTGACCCGGGGTGTCGATAACGTTAAAGCGCGTACCATTCCAGTAGCAACTAACCGCTGCTGATTGGATAGTAATACCACGCTCTGCTTCCTGCTCCATAAAGTCAGTTGTTGATTCACCTTCATGAACTTCACCGAGTTTGTGGATTTGACCAGTAAGCTTAAGAATACGTTCAGTTGTAGTCGTTTTTCCGGCATCTACGTGAGCGAAGATACCAATATTTCTGTATTTATTTAAATCAATCATAGAGCACTCTATAAAATTAAAAGAATTAAAAATAGCCGCGTAATAGCATACAGTATTTTGTCGGCAATATTATACCAGATCCTTTGGTTAAAGTACTACATTAAGTTAGTTAAGTGGCCTTTTTTATCATCTATTACTTATTTCTTTTTCTAATAATGGAAAAGATTAATCATTTATTGATTTTTAGGGGGAATTATTAAATATAGTACAAAAAAAGGCTATCAAATAAAGTCGTAATAAATTCCCAACAGTATTATGATAATCAAGCTCGGCATTTACAGGGAGTATGTATGCAATCAAAGTCGCACAATCTTTTAACTTGGGTTCCACATCTTTTCTTATTTTATAAAGAAAAAGTATTCCGTAAATTATTGCCTATTACAATAATTATTACGATTTATGCCATATTAACCTTACGTTTTTTTGACAATGTCAATCAATATAGCTTAGGTCAGTTCCATTTGATTTTTAGTTTTATTCTTGCCATTGTTATTAGCTTCCGAGTCAATACTAGTTATGCAAGGTGGTGGGAAGGACGAATACTTTGGGGAAATATTAACAATAATTGCCGAAATTTAAGTCTAAAATTTGATGCCTTTATTGGATTAAATAAACGCCCTGATTTTTATCAGCTTATCTCAAAGTTGCCAACGATTATTAAAGCATATTTACGTAAGGAAACTGAAGAACTGGAAAAAGAACTCCTTTCTTTATGTATTCATGAGCTAGGTACACAAAATCCGGTATTATTAGTTGCAAAACGTATGTACAACATCCTTAATCAATTACGTCAGGACAAGGAATTAGAGTTAGAACAATATTTAGCTCTAGATGTTCATTTAGCTAATTTAATCGATTTAATAGGGGGTTGTGAAAGAATTGCCAATACCCAAGTACCTCCTCCCTTTGCTTTTTTTGTAAAACAAGCCCTTCTTTTCTATACCTTAATTTTTCCTTTCGGCTGGGGAGATACCTTTGGTTTTTTGGTTGTACCCATGATGGTCATGATTGTTTATATCTTACTTGGTTTAGAAATTTTATCAGAAGAATTAGAAGAGCCTTTTGGCAAAGGGGATAATGATTTACCCTTGAATCGCATTTCTAAAAATATCGTGCGTAACATAGAACAAATCGCTGAGAGTTAAAAAATTAATGTAGCTTTGATTATTTTAAGTCAAAGCTACATTAAATTATTAGGATGCAATTAGACATTAATAATGTTGAGATATTCTCTAAATAAATCTGTTGGAATATGTGGCCCTAAACTAGATATATTAACAATAATCACAATAGTTGCTTTACTATTAGGCTCATGCATCATGAGTAACATATAACCTAAGTAATCACCGGTATGCCCTATCCAGCCATTAATCGATCCTATCCCATAGCCATAGTTATCATACTCAGGGCAATTAGGGTGAGGACGTGAAGGATCATTATCTGCACAGGGATTATAACTAATCGGTAAAAGACTATTGACTCGTTGTTCTTGCATTTGGGCAGATAAAAGTTTGCCGGTTACCAAGGCTTCTACCCAAATTTTTAAATCACCCATAGTGGAAATCATTCCACCTGCGGCGCCTGTATAAGAGGGATCTGTTGTTGTAATATCATCTCTATCTACACCAGCATAACCTCTTAAAACGGGCAAAGGTATATCAGGTGAGGTTGGGTAACTCGTTTCTTTGAGTCCAAGAGGCGTAATAATTCTATTTTTTATCTCATTACCCACAAAATTATGAGTTAATTGTTCAATAATCATCCCTAAAATAATTGTGTTAGTGTTTGAGTAATGCCAATCTGCTCCAGGCGCAAAATAAATATTATTACTGTTAGCAAAATTAACTAATTCCTGTGGTAACCATTTTCGCAAAAGATTATCGAGTAAATCTTGCAGAAAAGTTGGATCGGCACTGTAATTAAAAATACCACTTCGCATATCAGCTAATTGTCCGATAGTGGCACTATTATTTTGGATAGCAAAACCTAAACTACTTATTGGGGTATTTAGGGTTATAAAACCTTGTTCTATTAATTGTAAAATAACAGTTGTAGTAAATGTCTTTGTAATACTTGCAATACGTACATGGTCTGCAGTGCTAATTGGCCTATTAGTACTTAAATCAGCTACTCCATCTTCAATAACGAGTTCCCCCTGCCCTGGTATCCAAATACCTGCTAGTACACCAGGAATATTATACTGCTGCTTATAACTAGCCGTAATATTTCTCAATAAGCGTTCGGTTATTGGATTAAGACAAGTGCTAGTCGTACAGGGAATAATATTTACATTTAAACTATCAGTACTAGATGGGCCATAACATTGCAATGAATTCGCCCCTTGGCAAAAAATAGGTCCTGAATGAATCCCTGTTCCCATTTGAGCGGCTGTAAGTTTAAGATTTAAAACACAAGATTGACCTGGGGCTAAATTAAATGGGCTTTGGCAAAGCGATTGCTCTAATACCTGTGTTACTCCTTGCATAGGTTTTAAGCTAAGTGTTTTTATTTTTTTACTATTATTTTTTACCTGATATTGGACTGTAATTATGCTATTTGCTAATAGCTGATTAGGTGCTTTAGTTAACGCGGTTACTTCAAATAGAGGAAGAGTAGCATTTGCGTTCAAAGAGAGTAAATTTAGAAAACCAATAAAAAGTGCTTTAATTAGCCTGTTTTTCATATCGTATGGCCTTAAATACAAGATTAAATTCGTCCTTTTATTTAACCTCGTGGTTGTAAAGGGGCTAATATAGCACGTTTTTATTATTCTAAACTATCTTAATGGCAGTCTTGAATATCAATCTCAATTTGCTAATGATTTTAAACTGGTGTATATAAAATATACTGTTAGTTTAAATTATTCCGACAATTCGAAACCCTGTACTGACTAAGTTAATTTTAATGGATAAAAATTTTTACTAGTTAAGGATGACATCATAATGTTAAGTAATTTATTTAAGTCATTATTTGTTGGAGGGTTCATTTATTTTGGTATGACAACACCATCGTGGACTGCCCCTGTAACTAATTCTGCTATCTTAACTGCCGTAGGTTATTATATTTTTGCTCCTAGTAGTCCTCTTAGTTATATATCTTTGGATAATGGAAATAGCTGGCAAGTTTCAAATACCCTTCCTGCTCCGTTAAGTAATCTATCAAACCAGCTTTTTGGTATTTCTTGCTATCAGACCAATTGTGTGGCTGTAGGCACATATAGTGATGGTATACAGAATTTTCCCTTAAGTTATACATCTACCGATAATGGGATAAATTGGGTTGTTTCAACGACCTTACCACCAGCACTAAATACTAGCACTCATACTCTTCAAACCGTTAGTTGTGATAATGCTAATAATTGTGTTGCTATGGGTAATTATGTTAGTGGCGCGGCATCACTCCCTTTAGCTTATACTTCGCATGACAATGGAAAAAATTGGATTGTTGCAACTAGTCTTCCCATTGAATTAGGTTCAATAACTAATTCAATTTCGAGTGTTTCGTGCGATTACTCAAATCATTGTGTTGCTGTAGGTTATTATCTTGATAGCACTTTTACTTATACCCCTCTATGTTATACGTCTAATGACAATGGACAAAACTGGGCTTTATCCCCTGCTATTCCAATTTTAAATAGTAATAATCGATTACAAAGTGTTTCTTGTGATAACAATAATAATTGTGTAGCTGTAGGTTTATATTCTAATGGCAGTTTAGTTTTACCGTTAAGTTATACTTCATCTGATAATGGCAGTAACTGGATTCTTTCAGTTACTCAACCACCTGAAATAGTCGGTTCAAATTTTTATTCTATTGGAGGCATAAATTGTAATCAATCAGGCCATTGCATTCTAGCAGGGACTTATGCAAATAACGGGGTAAGGATGCCTTTAGCTTATTTATCCAATGATTATGGTAAAAACTGGTTAATGTCCACTACTCAGCCTCCAATGCAAAATGCGGATCAATGCTCTCTTACCAGTGCTTTCTGTGATAATGGAAATTATTGTACTTCAGTTGGCTATTGCTCTACCGGCATGATTAGCTTTTCAGTCAGTTATGTATCTACAGATGGAGGAAACAACTGGCGCGCCTCCACTACTCAACCACCAATACAAAGTTCTTTTGATCTACTGTTTAGCTTAAGCGGAAATGGGGCTTAATTCTTCTGGTTCCCTAAGGAAACCACCGCTTTAATCTTGATCTAAACTACGCCTTTGATCCATTTGTGTATTATCAATATTTTGATTTTGGTTGCTTGCTCATTGCTAATACCCCCTTAAAAATTCTCTTAAAATGATATTTAATTTAAAGTATAAATGCTCTGCGCTCGCCCTTTTCCTGTGAGGTCAATTATTGACTTATATGGCAAATGTAATACCATGCGCTTATATTAGTCCCAAAAATGCCAACCATGTTTAATGAAAGTATTTCAAAACAGGAGCCTAAAAAAAGCTCAGTAAAGGAAGTCTTCAATTTACTTAAAGATTATTTTGTTAACTCAGATGAAAAGTTAGTTGCTTGGTTAATGCTCATTGGAATCGTTTTTTGTGTCGCTGGTTTTGTTGCTCTAATGGTAGTGCTTTCATGGTGGTCTGCAGGATTTTGGGCCATATTAGCTGCTAAAGCCTTACCTGCTTTTTTTGTTTCAATGGGAAAACTCGCATTAATTATAGGTGGTATCGTTAGTTTGGATGTTTTAAAAAACTTTCTTATCGACAAGTTAGCGAGTAAATGGCGAAAATGGTTAAGTCAAAAAATTATTAATAAATTATTCAAGGGTAAAAATAATTACCTTGATCTAAGTCGTTTTTCTGAAAGTTTAGATAATGTCGCTCAGCGAATACAAGAAGATATTCATAACTTTATTTTATTTACATTAAATTTAGGCGCTGGTCTGCTTAATTCAGTACTTAGTCTTGGTACTTTTGTCGGTGCTTTATGGGTGATTGGCGGTTCACTAAGCTTTGTTCTTCTTGGGGCTAGTATTGTAATTCCTGGTTATTTGGTTTGGTTAGCCCTTATTATTGCAATCGCTGCAAGTATTGTAACGCATTTTATTGCTAAATCACTTGCCAAAAGAAATGAAAAAGCCGAAAAGACAGAGGCTGATTTAAGACGGGAATTAGAAACGCTGAGCCACGAAGCTGAAAATATAGCACAAGAACATGCTGAAAATTATCATAAAAATATTATCAAGAAAAAACTTGAAGAAATAAATATCAACGCCAATAAAAAAATAAACACTCAAGCAAAATTGACGACTTTCCAAAATTTTTACATGCAAATATCAAATTTTTTACCTGACTTATTATCGGCTCCCCTTTATTTTTCAGGTGTAATTAAGCTAGCAGAGATGACGCAAATTGGTCTTGCCTTCGGGCAAGTTAGCCGTTCTTTAAGCTGGTTTGTGGAGAATTATGAAAATATTGCTTCGCTTAGAACCTATACGGCACGTATTCTCGAATTAGAAAAAGCCCTTGAACAAGACGGCCTTTCTATGTACCCCAAAGCAATTGAACGAAAAGAAAAAGGCTTAGATAAAATCAAAGTTAAAGATTTAAACATTCATAGTCCTGAGGCGAATAGTACTAAATATATAATGAAAAACCTTAATTTAAAATTAAAAGCGGGTGAGCATACACTGATAATGGCTCAGTCGGGATTTGGCAAAAGTACTTTATTTAAAGTTATCTCGGGCACATGGCGTCATGGTGAAGGTAAAGTAACTGTCCCACTGGCTTCTCAAAAAAAGATACTTTTTTTATCTCAGCTCCCAACTATACGTGACGGTATTAGTTTAAAGGCACTTTTAGCTCATCCAGAGCCAGAATCAACTTATACTGAAGAAGAATATACCAACGCTTTAAAAAAAGTTGATGGTATGGAGAAATTTATTCCCATGCTGCAAATGCAAAAAAAATGGTCTAAGCTTTCTGGTGGTGAACAGCAGCGCATTTCTATTGTAAGGGCTCTACTTAAAAAACCAGATTGGCTATTTTTAGATGAAGCAACAGCATTTCTCGATGAAGAAAATGAAGAAATGGCCTATAAGGCTTTACTTGGTGAACTTCCAAACACAACCCTTGTAAGCATTGCTCATCGTTCAACAGTAAAAAAACACCATTTGCGGGTTTTGCACTTTAAAATTGATGAAAATGAAGAGGTTGAAATTAATGAGAAAAGACGAAGCCCTGCTTTTTAATCCAAATCAGAATCTATTTGATTAACTATTTCTTCAGGAATAGTATTATCTTGCCCCGCTATTTTATGACTCTCATTGGCCCACTCACCTAAATCAATTAATTTACATCTATCTGAACAAAAAGGTCTAAACTGATTTTCTTTATGCCAGGTATTTTCTTTATCACAAGTGGGACAGATAATTTTAGATAAGTCAGTCATAGTTTTACTGAAAAAATAAAAGTCTTAATCTACATAATAACATAAACTGGCTCGGCTCTGTAAAGCTTTAAAGTAGAGCAAGAACAGGCACTACTTACCCGCCTTCTTATCTCTTCATGATGGAGAGAGCTATGTGCGTCCATCATAATTTGGCTTTTAATGAATTTTGAGTAATTTCCCTCTCCGTATCATTTTTTTCAGAAGTGAATTGGGAAAATCGATAGAGAGGACTGTTACTACAAAGTTCATATCCCTCTGATTTTAATATTTGCGTCTTATATGATTGCAATTTTGCTGGTTTTACATGCATCGCTGATTCTAAAAGTTCTTTTTCCATATTACCATCATATAAATGGCCTAATTCATTGAATAGCTCTTCAGCGATAGCTTCTTTAATATCATCCCAAATGGGTTGTAAATTAGTTTGAAGCTTGGTTATAAGAGAAAAATTAGTAAAAAAATCATTTGCTGTAACAGGGTTAAGGTATTTATTAAGGTACTTTTCTACTACTTGCTCTACTACATTTATTTTCCTTTGCTCGATAGTCAATTTTAATTCTTCATCAAAGGTTAAGAATCTGCCTTGCTTTTCATTGAAAATATAAATTTCACCTGTCTCAATATCATAATTCCAGGCATGAATTTTTATATTCTCCTTTAAATTATAAGTTTTTAAATTTTGAACCTGTTCTAGTATGTGAGTATTAGTAAAATCATGCACGGATTGATGAATAGAGCACTCGGTATTTTCTATACTCATTTTTTGTATCCAAGTTGTTAATATTGGATAGGTTTCGACTAAAACTTTTTTTGCTTTTTCATCTGTCCCCATCAA
>JAIUOG010000093.1 GCA_020161725.1 Pseudomonadota bacterium | reverse complement strand
AACAACTGATTAACTATTTGAGATACAGTGTACCTGGTTTTGTTTATAGTTGTGGCTTATCTCCCGCGGATACAGCTGCTGCCCTAGCTTCATTACAAAAATTAATGCTAAATCCTGCAAGAGTATCTTATCTTGGTTATCTTTCGAATTATTTAAGAAATTTATTACAAGAAAGAAATATTAATATTGGGCAGAGTCAAGCCACACCTATTATTCCTATCATTATTGGTAATAGCCAAAAAACAATTGAGCTTTGTAATCGCTTGCGGAAAAAAGGCATTTATTTACATGCTATTGTACCGCCTGTAGCCCCTGAAGGGCAGGCTCGTTTGAGGATATTTATCAATTATCATCATAAAGTTGAGGATTTGGATTATCTAGCTGATTCTTTAGCGCAGGAAATACAATGCTTGTAAACTGATAAGTATTTAATGTAGCCTGGGTTCAGCAAAGCGAAACCCGGGTTGCAGATCCTTTGGATCTCTACCCATGCTACAAGACGGGCAGAACATCAAAAGAACAAAATTGAAAGGTAAATCCCTTCGGACACCTCTCCCACAAGGGGAGGAGATTGCTTGTTTCAATGCTATTTAAAAAAAAGACAGGCCTCTCTCAGTGCTTCGCTGTATCCCAACTACATTTTAAATAGGTTTTTTCAAAGGTTGAGAGTACAGAAGAAAAATTCAGCTTCTTATAAGCTGAATCCAGTTGTTGATGGTAGTATCTTAAGGCAAATAATAATAAGGGTTAGGTAATTTAAAACCTTTTTTAGCAAAACCACCCTTTATATCGCTATATTGATCGCCAATGGATGCAATAATGGTATAGCCTTTTCTTGTGATTTGCTCACGCGCATTGACTTTAAATGGGATAATCGATGTTTTATGTTTGTAATTTAGGGGGCGTAAATAAAGGCCTGCCCAATTTTTAAAACCTGCATTTTCAAGATTAATTTTGGTGGCATTACGTTCTGATTCATAACGACCTGTCACAAAAAAGACGGTAACACCTGCTTTAAGTGCTGATTCATAGAGAGCTAAAGTAGGGGCTATGGGCATAGCCTTTGCTTCTTCTATTTCTCTATGCATTTCTTCTCTTGTACCGCCAAAGCTTCTTTTTACCATATAGGGGTAATTACTGAGGCTTGTTTCATCGATATCAAGAACAATCGCTAATTTTTTCTTATGAAGATTTGTTTTATTGGCATCTGCTTCTTTTAAAATATAGTTGGTTGCTTGGCTAATGACTGCTGCAAGTTCTTTTTCATAACACCCTGAATCATGGTAGGTTTCTAATTCTTGTTTAATAGTATGAAGATTAGTGGGTTCAGCGAAAGAGGTAGTGAGAAAAGAGCTGCAAGATAAACCCAAAACGAGTGGCCAAATCCGGCTAAGTTTAATTGATTGCATTTGCCTTTCTCCGTAATAAATAAAGGCTAGCTATTATAGCCTCCATGTTTTTACTGTCAATTGTTCTCCGTGGGTTAATTAAAGCTCTTTTGGTTTAAATGCTGTACATTTCTTTGTTTTTAATTATAATTTTTTGTTTTTTCATGAAGGTATATGTCTAATGACGATTGAAATAACAGAAAATACACCTAAGCTAACCAAAGATCAGCCTAAAAAAAATCCTAGAAGATTGGTTTATCCAATACAACAATTATTACTATTAAGATACAGAGATCCGAATCAACTACGCCCTATTTATATGCCAGCAGCTTTAGCGGGAATACAACAAGAAGAAAATGAGCAAGACTATCGCCCCTGAGCTAGCTTAATCCTAACCTTATAAAGATAAAATTTTTATTGCATCCTTCGCGTAAAATACGATAGTATCCGCGCCTTCTCATATAGAACTTTTTTAGTGCTATATAAAGTAATTTGCGTTATAATTAAATAGATTGAAAATTATTTAATCTTTGTGTCTGTGAGGTATTTTGTATGCTTCGTATCAGCAAATTAGCTGATTATGGAACGGTTGTAATGGTGTATTTAGCAAAGCGTAGTCAAGTGCTTTGCAATGCCAGGGATATCGCTTTACATACTCATCTTACAGTACCCACAGTAAGTAAATTACTAAAACAATTAACCGCAGCAGGGTTATTAACTTCTGTGCGTGGCGCTAGTGGGGGCTATCAGCTAAAGCGAAAAGCTTCTGAAATTTCAGTTGCAGAAATTATCTTTGCCTTAGAAGAACAACTGGGATTAACCGAATGTAGTTTAAATGAACACGCCTGTACTTTACAGGAGGTTTGCCACATTCAGGGCAATTGGCGTTTAATTAGTCAGGCAATTGGCGAGGTTCTTAAGAGTTTGACTCTCGAAGTATTAGCTAAACCCGCGATGCCCCTGCTTGAGGTTCAACGCATTAAAGAATTAGCAACGAAGGTGATTCATGGCTAAGAGTAGTGAGCATATTAATTCTCTATTAGAAAGAGAATACCAACATGGTTTTGTAACCGATATTGAGGTAGAGACCTTTTTACCTGGATTAAATGAGGATGTCATTCGTCGTTTATCTGCGATTAAAGGTGAGCCTGAATTCTTATTAGAGTGGCGATTAAAAGCGTTTGAACATTGGCTAACCTTAGAGCCTCCAATGTGGTCTTCTGTGCATTATCCACCAGTTGATTTTCAGGCACTTTCTTATTATTCAGCGCCAAAATCAAAAAAAGATGGTCCTAAAAGTCTAGATGAAGTTGATCCTGAACTATTAAGAACCTATGAAAAATTAGGTATTCCACTTAGAGAGCAAGAAATGCTTGCTGGTGTTGCTGTGGATGCGGTATTTGATTCGGTCTCTGTAGCAACAACTTTTAAAGCCAAATTAGCTGAAGTAGGCGTTATTTTCTGCCCTTTATCAGAAGCAGTACATAGCCATCCAGAATTAGTAAAACAATATTTAGGTACGGTTGTATCTTATCGTGATAACTTTTATGCGGCGCTTAATTCTGCTGTATTTAGCGATGGTTCCTTTGTTTATATTCCAAAGGGCGTACGCTGTCCCATGGAGTTATCTACTTATTTCCGTATTAATGCTGCGTCCACGGGCCAGTTTGAACGTACTTTAATCGTCGCTGATGATGATAGTTATGTATCTTATTTAGAGGGTTGTACAGCGCCCATGCGCGATGAAAATCAATTGCATGCCGCAGTAGTTGAATTAGTCGCTTTAAATAATGCGCAAATTAAATATTCAACAGTACAAAATTGGTATCCCGGCGATAAAGATGGCAAGGGTGGTATTTATAATTTTGTAACTAAAAGAGGGGCTTGTAGAGGCAAGCGTTCAAAAATTTCTTGGACGCAAATTGAAACAGGTTCAGCGATTACTTGGAAATACCCAAGTGTTATTTTGCAAGGTGATGATTCAGTGGGTGAGTTTTATTCAGTTGCCCTAACGAACAATTATCAGCAAGCTGATACGGGTACTAAAATGATTCACTTAGGAAAAAATACGCGTTCAACGATTATTTCCAAGGGGATTAGTGCGGGTAAGGCACATAATGCCTATCGTGGGCTTGTCCGTATAGCGCCTACTGCAACCAACGCGCGTAATTACACGCAATGCGATTCCATGCTGATGGGCAGTGAATGTTCAGCGCATACCTTCCCTTATATTGAGGTAAAAAACCCAACTGCACAGGTTGAACACGAAGCAACAACCTCAAAAATTAGTGAAGAGCAGTTATTTTATTGTCAACAAAGAGGTATTGACACTGAAGATGCGGTATCAATGATTGTGAACGGTTTTTGTAAACAAGTATTAAAAGAATTACCTATGGAGTTTGCTGTAGAAGCAACCAAATTATTAGGTATCAGTTTGGAAGGGGCGGTAGGCTAGTATGTTATCAATTCGTGATTTAAATGTTTCAATTAATGAACAATCTATTTTAAAGGGTATTAACCTTGATGTTAAAGCAGGTGAAGTACACGCCATTATGGGGCCAAATGGCTCAGGCAAAAGTACTTTATCGAAGGTTTTAGCTGGTCATCCTTCTTATGAAGTAACTAAGGGTGAGGTTAATTATTTGGGTTCTAATCTTCTTGAATTGTCACCTGAAGAAAGAGCTTGGCATGGCGTTTTTATGTCTTTCCAATATCCTGTGGAAATCCCAGGCGTTACCAACATTAACTTCCTTAAGGCTTCTGTTAATGCAGTGCGCAAGGGGCAGGATAAAAAACCAATGGATGCCATTGAATTTTTAAGCTTTATTCGTGAAAAATGTAAACTTTTAGACATGGATGAAAGCTTTCTTTATCGTAGTATTAATGAAGGTTTCTCAGGTGGTGAGAAAAAGCGTAATGAAATCTTACAACTTTTAGCCCTTGAGCCTAAGCTAGCTATCCTTGATGAAACTGATTCAGGTCTTGATATCGATGCCTTACGTGTTATTTCTGAAGGCGTTAATGCTTCTAGAGCAGCGGATAGAGCTATCATTTTAGTTACTCATTACCAGCGTTTACTCGATTATATTAAGCCGGATTTTATTCATGTTTTAGCCAATGGCCGTATCATCAAGTCAGGTGATAAATCACTTGCGCTTGAGCTTGAAGAAAAAGGATATGGCTGGATTGATGAAGGTTGTAACGTATGAGTGAACATGTCGATTTTTATCTAAGCGAGTTAAATCTTAAAGAGACTGCTTGGCTTGCTGATTTACAAAAAGAAGGCCTAAATTCCTTAAAAAAATTAGGCTTTCCTACTCGTACCCATGAAAATTGGAAATACACTGAGGTTACTAAGCTTTTAGATAAGCGTTTTACTGAATCTACGGCAAAGCAAGCGTCTATTGAAAAAACAACGGTACCTGTTTTAGGCCTAGAAATTAAATTTCATAATGGTTTATTGCTCAATGAAGGTGAGTTAGCGGCTAAATTACCTAAAGGCCTTAAGGTTCAATCTTTAGAACAAGCATTGCAGTCAGACGCAGATAAAATAAAGCCCTTTTTAGGTCAGGCACTTGCGGTTGAACATGGCTTTCAAGCCTTAAATACAGCAAAACTTGATAAAGGCCTTGTTATTCTTGTGGCTGCTGGCACTGAAATAAAAGAACCTTTGGTGATTTCCTATTGGCAGGATGAAGAAAATCAATTGGTGAATAATCGTTGCCTAATTGTCGCAGAAGAAGCATCGAAAGCCACTATTATTGAGTATTATCACGGCAAAGCGGATTGCTGTTATCTCACTAATACAGTGACCGAAGTTTTTACACAACAAAATGCTCATATTGAACATTATAAAATTCAAAATGAATCAAAGGCAGCTTTTCATATTGGCCATATTGCTGTTAAAGAATATGCCAAAAGCCAATTTAATAGCCATTCTTTAAGCCTTGGCGGCAAATTAGTTCGTTCTGATCTAAGCATTGATTTATTAGAAGAAAGAGCTGGTTGTTTATTGAATGGTATTTATGCACCTAGTGAAAATCAGCACGTTGATCATCACACTAAAGTTAACCATTTAGTCCCTCATTGTGAAAGTGAACAAGATTATAAAGGTGTTTTAAAAGATAATTCTCGGGCCGTATTTAATGGTATCGTCTATGTAGCTAAAAATGCGGTACAAACGCTAGCAAAACAGCAAAATAAAAATCTACTCTTAGCTAAGGGAGCAGAAGTAGATACTAAGCCACAGCTTGAGATTTTTGCTGATGATGTCGTTTGTACTCATGGGGCAACAGTAGGTCAATTGGATGAGGATGCCTTATTCTATTTAGCTACTCGCGGTATCGATAAAGCAGAAGCTAGTCGTTATTTAGTTAATGCATTTTCCGAAGCTAATCTTGCTATGATCACCAATTCAGCATTAAAAGAATGGATGACTCATTTATTGAATGAACAATTGAGCTAAGAGGATGAGATGATTTTTGATAAGCTAAACATTGAGGCAATTCGCGCTGATTTTCCTATTCTTCATCAAGAAGTGAATGGTTATCCTCTTGCTTATTTGGATAATGCAGCGACTACGCAAAAACCTCGGTTAGTTATCGATGCTATCAACGATTATTACACAAAAGACAATGCGAATGTGCATCGCGGTGTTCATGCCTTGAGTGTACGTGCAACCGAAGCCTACGAAGCAGCACGCCAAAAGGTTCGACGTTTTATTAATGCTAATTCACTGAAAGAATGTATCTTTGTGCGAGGCACTACAGAAGCGATTAACTTAGTTGCTTCTTCTTTTGTAGCCCCAAGAATTATGCCAGGCGAAGAAATTTTAATTACTCATATGGAACATCATTCTAATATCGTTCCCTGGCAAATGCTTTGCCAGCAAAAGGGCGCTAAATTATCAGTAGCTCCTATTTCGATTGAGGGTGATGTTTTATTAGATGAATTTGAAAAAAAATTAACAGAAAACACTAAGTTTGTAGCAATTAACTATGCGTCTAATGCTTTAGGAACTATTAATCCTGTTAAAAAAATGATTGAAATGGCTCATGCGCATGGTGCCTTGGTGCTTTTAGATGGAGCACAATCAACAGCTCATTTACCTATTGACGTACAAGACTTAGATTGCGATTTTTATGCCTTTTCTGGCCATAAAATGTATGGCCCAACGGGTATTGGCGTATTATGGGCGCGTGAAGATCTTCTTGAAGGCATGCAACCCTACCAAGGTGGTGGGGAAATGATTAATTATGTTTCCTTTTCAAAAACAGAATACGCAGCCTTGCCTCATAAATTTGAAGCAGGTACCCCCAATATTGCAGGTGCAATTGGTTTAGGTGCTGCTATTGATTATCTGCAATCCTTAGATTTAGAAGCAATAGCTGCTTATGAGAATAACTTACTGGAATATGCAACTACAGGGCTTAATTCAATTAAAGGTTTTAATATCGTAGGCACTGCTAAGGCTAAGGTGCCCATTTTGTCCTTTGTTCATGGTAAAATACATGCGCATGATATTGGTACTATCCTTGATAATGAAGGTATTGCTATTCGTAGCGGGCATCATTGCGCGATGCCTTTGATGGAATTTTTTGGTGTGGCTGCCACAACCAGAATGTCTTTATCTTTTTATAATACCAAAGAAGAAATTGACCAATGTATTGCTGCATTAGCAAAAGTATTGGAGGTTTTCGCATGAATCTCGATTTACGCGAACTGTATCAAGAAATTATTATTGATCATAACCGTAACCCACGTAACCATCATCCAATGGATGATGCAACCACGGAAGCGAACGGTTTTAATCCGCTTTGTGGCGATAAACTGACTTTATATCTAAAACTTAAAGATGAAAAAATTACCGATATTAGTTTCGTTGGCTGTGGTTGTGCGATTTCACAAGCATCTGCTTCTTTAATGACTGAAGCCTTAGAAGGTAAATCAGTAGGGGAGGCACATACTATCTTTAACCGTTTTCATCATATGCTGACTCAAGATGGCGAGGTAGAATCTTTAGATAAATTGCAAGTTTTGGCCGGCGTTAAGGCTTATCCTGCCCGTGTAAAATGCGCAACACTCGCTTGGCATACTTTGGAAGCTGCTTTAAATAAACAATCAAAAGCAGTAAGCACGGAGTAAACAATGTTTGGCTTTAAAAAGAAAGAAGACAACGATGTGCTGAAAGAAAAAATTATTGAAGCACTTAAGACGGTTTTTGATCCAGAAATTCCAGTTAATATTTATGATTTAGGTTTAATTTACGATATTAGTCTTAACGAAGAGCACCATGCTCATGTGCAAATGACTTTAACCACGCCAGGTTGTCCGGTAGCTCAAACTTTCCCAGGTACTGTTGAGCAAGCGGTTAATAAGGTAGAAGGGGTTAGTGATTGCACTGTTGAACTAGTCTGGGATCCACCTTGGACACAAGAACGCATGACCGAAGCTGCTCGCCTAGAATTAGGTATTTTTTATTAATAGGTAAACCTAATGTCTGATTGGCAACCTTCAGCTTCTATTGAAAATTTAAAAAAAAGGGCGACTTTAATGGAAGGCATTCGCTTATTTTTTAAAGACCGTGGTTACTTAGAAGTTGAAACCCCGCAATTATCTGCTTTTGGTATTACGGATGTGTATCTTTCTAATATCAAGGCTTATTTTAGATCAAAGCCTTATTATCTTCATACCTCACCTGAATATCATATGAAGCGTTTGCTTGCCGCAGGCTCGGGTCCTATTTTTCAATTAGCTAGGGTTTTTAGGGATGATGAACTAGGTCGCTGGCATAATCCTGAATTTACCATGTTAGAATGGTATCAGTTGGAGATTAACCATCATCAATTAATGGATGAAATGGATGCTTTTTTACAACAAATCCTAAAAACTGAAGCTATGCTTCGAAAAACATATAAAGATGTTTTTTTAGACTATTGTGGTCTTGATCCATTTAAAGCAAGCATTTCTGAATTTAGTACCTTGCTTGATAATAAAAATTTAGGAAATGTGCTTGCTCCTGATGAAGACGATAGAGATCAATATCTATTTTTAATCATGTCTCATCTTATTGAGCCTGCTTTAGCCTCATTAAAGCAACCCGTCGCTATTTATGATTTTCCTCTTTCTCAGGCTGCTTTAGCGAAGGTAAGTGGGGATGTAGCAGAACGTTTCGAAATTTATTTTCGCGGCATTGAATTAGCCAATGGTTTTCACGAATTAACTGATGCAAAATTACAAAAAAAACGTTTTCAAGAAGATCTTGCAAAGAGAAAAGCTTTGGGATTAGACGAACCTGCTATTGATTCCCATTTTTTAAAAGCTTTAGAAAAAGGTTTACCTGGCTGTAGTGGTGTTGCTTTAGGCATCGATAGATTAGTTGCTCTGGCTTTAGATTCAGCTTCTATTAGCGACATTTTAAGTTTTGATTTTAGCCGAGCTTAATTCACATGGCAGCCAAGTTGCGGCTTTGGCTGCATTAACTACAAAACCTTACGAATGCCATTCTGTTTATAATTATGGACGATAGTGGGCGAGATAAAGCTATTTTAGATTATGCTCCCACTCTTATTGCCGGTTTTTTAAATGAACCTAGGGAGGATTGCTTGATGTTTTCTTTATCGAAGTAAAAACCTCACCGCTGATTAAAAAAATAATAAAATGGATGGAGTATCGAATATGCCAATAATAATGCCGCCATTGTCTTGGATTATCCATCACTTTTTTGACGCAGCAAGCAAGCCAGAAATACCATTTTACCAATACGACTGGGAGTGCTCGTTCTAATTTGTCATGAGCGATGGGATAAGCCAACAGAAATTTTTGCAGTTTTTCTTGATGAATAAATATTTTTTTTTCATCGTAATGAGTACACCACGCAAGTAAAGTGTCTAAATAATCGGCCGTCACATCAAAAAGCCCGGCTGTTTCCCAATCAATAATTGCCAAGTATTGTTCATTTTTCCATAAAACATTCTTAGGCTTTAAATCGTTGTGACAGATTAGCTGTCCTTCCAAAGAGCGTATGGCGCTATGGAGGCATTCTTTATTGGTTAATAAATATTGAGCAACTTGATGTAGCTTGGGGAAAAAATAAGTTTTATGTGTGAGTTTGCTTATCTTGTTCCATAGCGATAACTCGATAATTGTATTACCTATATTTTTAAAAATGTCTAGCTTTTTCGAGGCAAAAGCTGTATCAAAAGTGAAAGAAGAGTGATGTATTAAAGCCAGAAAATTAGCGATTTTGTCTATCATTTCCAGTGAAAGAGCTTCGT
>JAIUOG010000092.1 GCA_020161725.1 Pseudomonadota bacterium | reverse complement strand
TTACTTACCGTTAATCAAGACCCTAGTTTAGCTGATTTAAAAGAGCGTCTTTTAATGGATACCGTATCAGAAGGGTTACGCATCCAACTTATTGATAATCAAAATAAACCCATGTTTCCCATGGGTAGCGATGAAATGGATCCTAGTCTTACACCTATTTTTGATAAAATCGCCAAACTTTTGAATAATGTTCCGAATAAAATAACGATTCAAGGCCATACTGATGGCAATCCTTTCAATAGCCCAGATGATTTAACGCAATCCAACTGGGAATTATCTACTCAAAGAGCTAATGCCGCCCGAAGAGCCTTAGTGCAACAAGGTATGCCAGAGGATAAGGTCATGGAAGTCACTGGATTTGCATCCACTGTTTTACTGGATAAGAAAAACCCCTTAAATCCTAATAATAGACGCATATCTATCATCGTTATGAAAAAAGAAGCTGAAAATAAGCTTATTAATAAAGCAGCAGGAAATAGTCCAGCCATTAATGCAGCTAAACTAACTGCTACTAATAATCCTGCAGCAAATAAAGCAACACCTGCTACTAGACCACCAGCAGCTAATAAAACAGCAGCACCTCAAAATTCACCAGCGACTGGCACTTCGCCACCAAGCAATAGTACTCCGGCTAATAAAACACCAACTAGCACACCAGTACCGACTAATCCGCCTTCACATTAAGATTCATGAATGCTGGGCTTTGCAGCACCAGCCTACTAAACAATTATCAGCAATTGTTATCTTTCAAATAGCTAAAAAGCTATTTGAGGGATCTTGACGAATGCAAAGGAAAGGATTATGAGGAAATTTCGAGCTTTGCATTCAAGAAGATTCTTCACAAAGCTCAGAATGTCAGGCTAGGCAAAGCCTAGCATCAGGGTCTTATGAGTCAAACTCAGCTATACACATCTTCAGATATAGCACAAAAACCAGGTTTATTACCCTCTATTAAACCTGCAATGACTTTCGTTGTACCATTTTCTTTTTCTAAAACGTTTTTCAATGACAATTCTAATTTAGGAGAAGGAACATTAATGTGCCATTGATTGTTTTCACCTTCTTTTACCGAAACAAATTGGGACATCGGGATTGAATCGCCCTGCTCATTTCGCCAACCGGCAACAGCGCCTTGCCTTGCATCTTCTTCTTGCAGATTCACCGAATAAAAACCGCTACCATCGTTAAATTGACATAAAATTCCGGTAACAGGATGTGCTTTCTCTGATTTAGCATCGGTTAACCAAACCTGCTTAAACCACGCTTTGGGTGCTGTTACAAATTGATCATGACTTTCTTTTTCATTAATTTGGATATGGCCATTAAGGCGACCTGTTTGATTTACTAAAAACTCAACACCCGAACGCAAATCCTCTGAGCGATGTAAATTATTGACTTGACTTAAAAGATCGACCTTAAAGTTAAAACCTTTTTTATTGAGTTTAACGCCAAAAAGCCAGCTATTGTTGATAGGGTTAAATTGCATAAAACTATTGCCAGCTTGCCAATTAGTGGGATTAGAGTCAGTTAAAGTTGCCTCAGCTTGCTCAAATAACAAGGCTTCTTTAGTTTGCACATCGATTAAAGTAGCAATAGCCGATAATTTTTCATTCACTCGCTTCATTTGGAAATAATAGCTATACCTCTCGCCATTCTCATTGGCCACTATGCCGGAAAAAACCCATTCCGCCTGTAAGGCATTAAGCGAGGGAATAATCGTAGGCGGAGTAGCTATTTCTACATTTTCAGCAAAACTAGAAAAACTGAACACAGAGAAAAAAAACAAAATAAAAAATTTATAAAATCTAAATTTCATCTTAAATGTAGCCTTGTAACTGTTTATGCGACCATAAAGCTTGCCAAAACGAATCGCTCAATTTTGCTTCTACTGGTAAAAAATACCATGAGTCTTCAGCAAAAGAGCTGCACTTAACTGCATCCTTTTCCGTCATTATCACTGACTTTTCTTTGAATTGTAGCTCATCTCTACAAAAATGGTGATGATCTTTAAAGGGATATTTTGTAAAACTAAGCTGTAACTTTTCTAAGGTATTAAAAAAGCGCTCTGGATGACCAATTCCCGCAACTGCTGCCAAAGGTAAAACCAAGTCTTTTATCTCTTGAGTAGCACCTGATTTAAGATGTTTAAGATTACCTGGTTGCAATTCCATTGCAAAAGCCCCTGGCCATTGGCCTTGATTCACTACTCGAAAATCAGTTTGTTTTAAACGATTTTTAGCTTCTCTTAAGGGGCCAGCTGGTAAACATAATTGGTTACCTAAACCTCGTATCCCATCGATGACTAAAACCTCAATAGTACGTCCTAGAGCATAATGTTGTAAACCATCATCGCTTAAAATAATGTCTGGTTTATATTTATTCAACAAATATTGAACAGCTTCGACACGATTTGGTGCAATAACGACAGGGCAAGCTGCGTTTTTAGCTAATAAAAAAGGCTCATCCCCAACTAAAACAGCCGAATCATTCATTGAAACCTCGTGAGGGAAAGTATCAACTTTAGCCTTATATCCCCGGCTTACAATACCTACTTTTAAGCCTTTTTCTTTTAGTTTGGCAGCAATTGCTAAAACAAGCGGTGTTTTACCTACCCCTCCCACAGTTAAATTGCCAATCACAATAACGGGGACAGGAAATTGGGTTTGTTTAAATGTTCTTAAATAAAATCGTCTAATAGAAGTAATTAATTGATAAATAAGACTTAAAGGCCAGAGCAACCAACCTAAAAAGGCATTTTTATACCAAAGATAATTAGCAAACCCTTGCATTAGACTAATTCTTCCTCATGTTCCCGGCCTAAGCTTTGAACTTGGTAGAATTGAGCATAAACGCCATTTTTAGCTAAAAGCATTTCATGAGTTCCTTCTTCTACTACCTGCCCTTGCTGCAATACAATGATTTTATCAGCACGTAAAATGGTGGATAATCGATGCGCAATAATTAAAGTTGTCCTTGATTGCATCACTGATTCTAAAGCTTTTTGAATATAATATTCTGACTCTGTATCCAGTGCTGAAGTTGCCTCATCTAAGATTAAAATAGGCGCATCTTTTAAAATAGCGCGAGCAATTGCGATACGCTGGCGTTGACCACCTGATAATAAAACACCATTTTCACCAATTTGAGTATCATAACCTTCAGGTAATTTCGAAATAAATTCATCAGCAAAGGCACATTTAGCCGCCTCAATAATTCTTTCTCTTGAAACGCCAAAAGAACCATAAGCAATATTGTTAGCTAAGCTATCATTAAAGAGAGTTACATGTTGGCTAACCAAGGCAATCTGTTTACGTAAACTTAATAAAGCCCATTCATTAAGCGACTTAGCATCTAAAGTGATTTGCCCTTCTGATATTTCATAAAAACGAGGCAGAAGACTTGCTATCGTTGTCTTTCCAGAGCCAGAGTGCCCCACTAAAGCCACTGTTTCCCCTGCTTTAATATTAAAGCTCACCTCTTTCAATACAGGCTTATTGTTACGATAGGCAAAAGAAACTTTATCAAAGTTAATATCACCTTTTACCCGACCTTGATAGTTTTCACCAAGTTTTGATTCAATCGGCATGTCTAACAATTCAAAGACAGACTCAGCTCCTGCTAAGCCCTTTTGAATTGTTGCATTAAGAGTCGTTAAGCTTTTCATCGGCTTAATTAGTTGTAACATAGCTGCAATAATGGCTAAGAATGAACCCGCACTGATAGTTATCACAGTAGATAAGTGAATTGATGCCAAAATAATTAGCGCAATACCTAGGGCAATTACGAATTGCACTCCAGCCACATTAAGTGCCTTAGACACAGTCACCTTCATGTCATTTTTACGTGACCGTTCTGTTGCTATGTTAAATTTATCAGTCTCGTATTTTTCGCCACCAAAAATACGCACCACTTTATAGCCATCAATCACCTCTGATGCAATTTCAGTGACTTCACCCATCGATTTTTGTACTTTATGGCTTATACGTCTTACTCTTTTGTTAGTATAAGAAACAATAAGGCCAACAAAGGGAACCGTGATTAAAAACATCAGGGATAATTGCCAGGATATGATCATCATCACCGTTAAAAGGCCAATAACTAAACAGGTGTTTTGCACAAAATCAGTTAAAGCATCAGCGCTCACCTGAGCCACTTGCTCCACATCATAAAGAATTTTTGATAAAAGCTGGCCTGAAGTAGCTTCATCGTAATAATCAGCAGGTAAATGTACAATATGAGCAAAAGCAGACTGACGAAGGACTTTAATCACCGAACGGGCAACCCAGGTCATACAATAGCTACCAACAGAGCTAATTAGCCCTCTAAGGGTTATACCTAAAAATACAACCAGTGGCACTTTCTTTATAAAATCAATATCGACATTGATAAAACCTTTATCGAGAAAAGGACGCATCATATAGGTAAAGCCTGCGTCAATAAGAGAATAAATAACATTGGCAAAGACGCCTAATAAAACCATTGGCCAAAAGGGTTTAATATAAGAAATAAGTCGTCTATATAAAGGACCAGCCTTGCCATGAGGCCTTTTTTTCTTCTTATAGCCAGGAGGATATTTATTCATGAAATCTACAATTTATAAAAAAATTGACATATTGTAACTCTAAATAGCGCCTTAAACCAAATAATTGTCGGTCTGCTATCACCATCTGTGATTCTTGAGCACAGCGAAGAATCTCCTGAGTGCAAACCTCAATCTTTCACTTCGCATTCAATAAGATCCTTCAAACACTTCGTATTTTCAGGATGACAGATGTATTGTTATTCTAAATGCACCTGTCTATTTCTCAAAGTGGCACCTCACCTTATTTGATAAATGGATGCCCGCCTACGCGGGCATGACAATAAAGAAGGCTAAGTGACAAATAAAAAACCTGTCATTCCCGCGAAGGCGGGAATCCATGGTTGGTTTAGCAACATTTTTAATAAAGAAAACCCTTCTATTAGCAAATCTTTTCTAAATAAACTGGGCAAGCAAGAAGGCATGGATGCCCGCCTATGCGGGCATGACAATAAAGAAGGCTAAGTGACAAATAAAAAACCTGTCATTCCCGCGAAGGCGGGAATCCATGGTTGGTTTGGCAACATTTTTAATAAAGAAAACCCTTCTATTAGCAAATCTTTTCTAAATAAACTGGGCAAGCGCCCGCCTATGCGGGAATGACAACAAAGAGAGCAAAATGATAAAAAAAACCATTCTCAAGAGCGAGAATCATTTTCTTATTAAGGGCCTTTATTCACATCAGGAATTCCATCAGCAGAAGCATCATCGGCTGCTTTTTCTTTGCCAGCTCGCTCTTTGAATAATTTTGAATTTCTTCCTACCATCCCTGTTTTTTTCTTAGATTGCAATTCCAAGATAGAAGCAAGGGCTTTAGCAGCAGCCTTATCACGCCCTTTTAAATCAGCTCTATTGACTTCTTTAAAAGTGTCAGGGGTTAAAGGTTTTTCATTGGCCCTTTGTGGTAAGGCATTATATTTTTCGATGCTTTCTTTTAGCGCTTTATGCGTTGCAGATTCTTCTTTTTTATCACTAGATTGTCCATTCGCAACCCTCTGCTGATTTGAAACAGCTTGTTCAGGTAAATCTCGTTTGAAAGAAGCAGCCAAACGAAGGCTTCTTTCCAAAGCATCTAAATAACGGCTTTGTCCTCCTTTATGCAAGTTTTTACTTTCACCCATATCGTCAGCCAAAGCAGCCATTTGATGCTTGATAAGTACTGCTGTCACATCATCTATAGTATTAGCGCCCTTTAGCTCAGCAATAGTATCTAAAGCCCATTGCTTTCTATTACCTTTGATAAACCAAGCGGTATCCAAATAATCTTGTAATAATCTTTCAGCCGCTTTTTTTACAATATCCACTTCCGTCTGTTCATTGCTGTCATGAGATACTGAAGTCAAGCTGTGAAATAAAACTAAATAGCTTGAATTATCCACCATCTTTTTCAAGTTTGATTTATAACCAAATAACCGTTGAAAAACATTGGCTTCTTTACCGGACAAGGTATTAAAACGTTCCTGTAAAAATTCCCTATGCGCTTTAACAACGATCTCTCTTGTCGCCCCCTCACCGGAAAGCCATTTTAAATAAGTATCCTGATGTTTTTCAGGTTTATTTTCGTCTAAGTCTTGAAAGACTCCAGCTAATTTGACTCTAATGGCATTTTCAATATCCACTGCTTTTTTATCAGCGGCTAAGTTAGGCTCAAAGTGCACTAAATGATAAGCAATCTCTCTTGGCGGCGTACAATCTTCCACTCGCACTTTCTTATCATAGACCTCGTATCGTTCTGCCTTCTCATGTTGATATGACAGCTTTTCTTGTACACTAGCCCAAGAAAGCGCTTTAAATAGAGATTCATCTTTTAGATTAGCTTTCATTAAGTCATGAAATTCAACTAATCTTTGTTGCATAAAATCGTCATTAGACTGCTCAACTTCACCTCTGTTATGATAATTTTCTTCCGCTTTTGCCGCGAACTCACGCCAATTTTGCTTTATAAAATCAATTTTAGAGGTTTTAAAATACCCTTCTGGCAAGGCCTTTATTTCATTAAATAAAAGCCCCATCATATTATAGAATTGCTCATTTTCTTCACGTTCTAAACGGCCTTTTTCATCCATTTGCTCACGAAGGTCTTCGGCTTTTGTACCCTTGGGCAAATCTTTCTCAGAAACAATATAATAAACATCACCCTTTGAACCCTGCCTACCAGTACGCCCACTTTTTTGGCCGCTTACTCGAGTCGAATCAATAAAGCTATGAATAACGACTAAGGTATTAGGAAGCGTTGAGTCATTTGGTTTTCTAGGGTCTTGATATTTAATATCAGTATTACGCCCAATAGCCGAAGTCGTGATAGTAATCATGCCCTTTTTGCCTGCATTTTTAACTACTTCGGCCTCTGTAATTGTACTACCAGTATAAACTTGTCTTCTAGTTGCATCAGCCTTGCCTTCAGCATCATTAAAATAACCTTTGGCAGTTAACCAATCGTTAAAGCGATTGGCCGTAGTATTATCCTTGAAAAAGACTAAGCAAGGCTTATCATTCTTTGTATCTTCTAATAACCGCTCATAGATTTTAATAAAATGAGGCTCTTCATAGTCAACAATCACCTTATCTTCAACGGTTTGACTTAGTCCCTCTACAACCGCTACTTGATGCTCTTCCACTCTTTTTTCTTTATGAGGCTCAAGCTTGGCAAATTCAAAACCGTATTTTTGTTCTTGTTCTTCGATTTCTTTTTTCGAACCTGGTGTTCCTGAGCCACCCCAGATAAAACCACGTTCCCTCATACGGTAACTATCGATAAAATTTTTATTATTCGAACTAATAATTGCTTTAGTTTCAGGTTTAATATGGAAATTTTCACCCGGATAAAGTTCTGCCATTCTCGCAGTTAAAAATTGCTGAACACCTTTACCAAAATTAGAATCAGGACTTACCTTACCATCACGCATCAATAATTTAACCGCTTTTTGGTCGGTTCCTACTACCTCTTCTACTACGAAATGCTCATGTTCATTTAATTGGAAATTAGCGATAAAAGACGCCTCAATCCAATCGAGGTATTGCTCTTCATTTATCTCATCCAGTTTATCTTTAAATTTAGGATCTGATTTAAGACTCGCTAAATGCTTTTTAAGATGCTCTACTAATTCTCCTGCATTAGCATAATAACCACTGGCCATTCTTTCTAAAAATAAATCCGTACCTACAAATTTATTGATAGATTTATAAACCCAACCACCTGCACCTAAGTCGCCACCAATACCCATAGCTAAGCGATAAATAACAGAGTCATCAAGAAGCGCGTAATCGGATTCGTTCAAAACTAATGAGACTGACTTATTAGGATCATCAATTTCTTTTAGTAAATTTTTTGCACTTTCCTCATCACTCACTCGCGCTTTAGCAAAAAATAAAGAGAGCTGAGCAACTGTACTAAAATTAATACCATCCGTCTTATAATCAGCAAAACCAGAGCGAGAAGCAGAAATTGGGTTGGTTGAAACAGGAATCTCTAAAAGCTCAAAAAAGGGCTTAAATTCCGCAATATCTCGTCTTGCATCTTCTATTGATGAGGTCGTTAAATCGACTCTATCTGAGTCTAGCCATAGAAGACTTGCTTTCATGCAGTCAATCATTGACTTACCTTCGCCTGTATTAATCTGCGAAATAAAGTCACCTTCATGCATAATTGAATCAATTAGGGCTATGATTTGTGTGGAATGGGGGAATTTGCCCGTAGTTCGATAAATGGTTTCCCGAATGATAGCAATCGCAATTAAACGTTTCTGAAAAGGACTAAGCCCCTTGTCTTTATTATCTTTTAACTCCTGGAAAAAGCCTTTTAATTCTGCATTGGTGCAATCTTTAATGGGTTTATTCTTATAGGCAGGTAAGGAATGCCCTATCTCATTGATAAATAAAAAGGCTTCCATCATTTGCTTACGATACTGATAAGAGTAAGCACTATCATTAGATAAATCTCTTGAACTATTCACAATCCGTTCTAGATGATCCTGTTCTTTAAAACCACCACTTGCATCAAGACCAAAATGCTTTGCATCATCCCGTTTTCCATGAGGATTTTTTTCAAGATAATCAGGAATATCAGCAATTTTATTATCTTTTAACCACACAGATAAATTGTCAACTGCTGCTAAATCAAAGCAATCTTTTGCTAAAAATGCTTTCTTTTTATCAGAATCTAAACCTTGGATATGCTCAATTAAGCTTTTATAATCGGTTTTTTCTCTAACTTCCTCTGATGAATTGTTAAAAGCTTTACCTAAAAAAGCTAAGATAGTCGGTTTTTCTTCATCAGCTACCGTAGCAAAACTAGCTAAAAAGGTAGCCAACTTTGTTTTATCTTCCAAATTAAGCATTTTCGCAACATCTGCCTTTTGCTCGTTAGAAAGACCCTTGCTCAAAGCCAAGATAGCTAAAACTGTTTGGGCTTCTAATTCAGGATGTTGCATTATTGATATAAAAATAGGATCAGTTACGTCTTGTTTTACGACCTCTTTAATTAAATTTTCATGCTCTTTATCATCGGTATTATTGAGCCAATGCGCTACAGTACCTATAAAAGCGGCAGGAAATTTTTTATCGATAAATTGATGTAACTTATTAGTTAATTTATCAAAATCATCTGATTGCTTAAGCAAGGGATTCCACAATGCATTAATAAGTGATTGATATGAACTTTCCCTATCCCCCACCCTATCTAGAAATTCAATTAATTTTTTAAATTTTTCACCATCTAATTGAGATAACGGATATGTTTTTAATTCGTTAATAACCCCCTTCTCAGCAAGGCTTACAAGTATGGGAACAAGTGCATTAATTTGTGCAATAACACTTTCAAAACTTCCCCCCCCTATATTTTTAAAATCATCTATCTTTTCCATCATTGATAGAATGATAGGATCAGGAATTCCTTTTTTCTCAATAACAGCACTATTTATTAACGAACGCACAATTTTCTTTAAGGTAAGGCCAGTATCAAAATTACGCCCTAAAGGGGATACCATGTCTTGTAATTTCATAGAGAATGGAATAGCAGCGCCTAATTCTTTTATTAACTCACCAATTGATTTTCCTTTTAATTCTTCTTTTAATTTTGCATATTTTTCTTTTCTTTGCTCTTCTTGCTTTTGCTTTTC
>JAIUOG010000091.1 GCA_020161725.1 Pseudomonadota bacterium | reverse complement strand
AAGGCTAACAAGGCCTATTAAAGGTAAAATTCGCATGGGTTTCCTATGACAGCGTTAAAAATGAGAATCCTATCTTTTTAAGATAAAATTCTCATCTTTTTTTTACTTAAAACGAAAACGCTTATTAATTGAACGCCTACAACAAAGCCCTTTCTTTGTCCTCTTTGCTCAATAAGCTTAAAAATATTTTCGTGAATTTTAAGGCACTTAGGTTAAATTGAATGGAAAGCTCTTATTTTGCTCATTTACAAGCCTCATTTGAGCCTTTATAGTCAAGACTCTTCTCCTTTTTTTACTTTAAAACATGTTAAGCCAAGATGAATTGTCACTTGAATGTACTAAAGAGCATGGAACGTCAAAAACTTTATCGATTTTAGCTTTACCCAATGAAATTAACCTTTCATCGGTACCCATTCCTTTATTTATGTGTAAGGTGCAAGCAGGCTTTCCATCGCCAGCCGATGACTACATTGAATGCAAACTCGATTTAAACGAATTAACCATTAAACACCCCGCTGCCACCTACTTTATACGAGCGCAAGGCGACTCGATGGCTGATGCCGGCATTCAATCCGGTGATTTACTGATTGTGGATAGAAGCTTAACGCCCTCGAATGGCAAAATTGTAATTGCTGCCTTAGATGGCGAACTAACCTTAAAGCATCTGCAAATTAAAAATGGAAAAATGAAGCTCATTGCAGCCAACCCCAATTACCCGCCTATCGATATTACCGAAAGCATGGACATGGTGATTTGGGGGGTTGTGACCTTTGTTTTACATCAAACGGCGTAACCTATGTTTGCCCTAGTCGATTGCAATAATTTCTACGCCTCATGCGAAAGGCTTTTTAGACCTGATTTGCAAAACGTACCTATTGTGGTGTTATCCAATAATGATGGCTGTGTCATTGCTCGCTCCAATGAAGCCAAAGCCATTGGCGTTAAAATGGGTGAGCCTTTCTTTGGCGTGAAAGCCTTATGTAAGCAGCATGGCGTGCAAATCTTTTCATCCAATTATACGCTTTACGGCGATTTATCCGATAGAGTGACGTCGGTCATTGAAGAGGCCTGGGATAACGTGGAAATTTATTCGATTGATGAAGCCTTCTTAGATTTAAGCGCCCTGCCCGCCCATGAAGCAACCTCCTTTTATGAAGCCTTACAAAAGAAAATCTTAAAAGATGTCGGCATACCAACCTCCATTCGACCTTTTTCATCAACCCATAGAAGAGTCCTTAGCCAAAAATGAAAAGTTAATGTCGGTTATGGATGCCATTAATAAGAAATATGACCGAAGTACTATTCGCTTGGCGTCCGAAGGGTTTCAAAGGTCATGGTCGATGAAACGGGAATTAAAAACGCCTAATTACACAACGCAATGGTCTGAATTGCCTGTGGTTCATGCAAGATAAGACATTTACCTTTGAGTCAAATTGTTGTACAATGTGATTCCTTATTGTTTTTAGTGAGTTTAAAATGGCTTTACCAAGAGAAACAAAACCAACCCTGACCTCTCCTCCTACGCCCGAGGAAAGACAAGCGAATAATGAAATGGGTATTGGGGTACTAGGATTTTTTGTTGTGGTTAGACATTTTAACCCCAATCCGCCTAATCCAAATAATCATCCAGCACCACAGCGTTAAGAGTTTTTTATTCTTCTAATAAAGGGGTCTATGAAAGGAGTTGATAAACCCCTATTCATTTTTAATGCTTGTTCCGAATTAATTGATGAAGATAACAACCATTTTCTCTATTTTGTAAAAAGGAATGATAGTAGATTAATAGTCATTGCCACTATTTGGGAACCCTCTCAATAATGAAGAGCACACTAATCTTTCACAATGCCGCTTATCCTTCAAGATAGTCACATCGGAGGTTGGCTATATAAAAAACATGTAAATCAGGATGATGTAGAACGTCTATTCGAAGAAAATTATCCCCTTATTTTTAATTTTTATTAGGTAACATCCAAAGTAAATAAATCCACCTAATAAAAATAAAGATACAATAATACCAAAACGGATACTCCTACTATAAGCAGATAACGACGCCTTCAATTTCTTATCAGTTATAAAAATTAGATAAAGTGGATTTGCTAAAACTTTCTTCTAAAATTAAGAGATACGAATGCAAGGATTAATAAAATCAATTAAAAAATTATACGGAATAGGATTGGTCGAATAAATGGCTAATGAACCACAAGGTTTTAATCAAACAGTTATTGAACTTTTTGAACTTCAAGTTAAGAAGACGCCTAACCTTCCTGCTATAGAAGATGATCATAGTGACTATTCCTATCAAGAGCTCAATGAGAAAGCAAATCAAATTGCTCATTGGTTAACGAAGAAAAATATTCGAAAACACGACTATATTGCCATTCTCTTGGAGCCTGGTACTGATTTTATTATTTGCTTATTAGCTATTACCAAAGTAGGCGCAATCTATGTTCCACTGGACATAAAAGCCCCTCAATCGAGATTAGAGACTATCATTAATGATTTCTCCCCAAAGCTAATCATCACGAATGAAACGTATAAAAATCTATTAATCAACACAGTCACTAAAAACTTAATAAAAAATATACACTTAGAAAGTGCCCTAAGCTCTAAAGAGAACTTAGAAATAACTATTAAGCCTGATGCACCCATTTATTTAATGTACACCTCAGGCTCTACCGGTAGTCCTAAAGGGATTCTCATTCCCCATAATGCAGTAGTTAATCTTGCAACGATTGACAATTATGCGGATATCAAAGAAGGCATGGTAGTGGGTCAATTTAGTAATTTAGCGTTTGATGCCTGTACCTTTGAAATTTGGAATACCTTAGTAAATGGTGGGCTACTTTCAATAATCCCATTACTGGTTAGAACTGATCATAATCAACTTAAAAAATATCTCCAAAAACATCACATTCATTGCTTATTTTTACCTACAAGTTATTTTCATCAACTCATCAAATCGTATCCCAAAACGTTAAATTCAGTTGAAATAATTGTCTTTGGCGGCGAGCAAGTTAACTTAACACTCCTTAAAAACTACATCCAATATCGAAATGAACATCATAATCCTGTCGTGTTAATCAACGGTTATGGGCCAACAGAAGCTACAACCTTCACATGCAAACATACAATGACAGAGAAAACAGCTTTAGATGATCAAGAGCTCATGAGTATTGGTAGGCCGATAAAAAATGTTAAAACCTATATTCTCGATGAGAATGGCCATCAGAGTGAGGAAGGTGAGCTCTACATTAGTGGGATTAATTTAGCACTTCGATATCTTTCAACTCAAAATAATGAAAAAACCTATTTTAAAGATAACCCCTTTAAAGAAGAGCCTCCTTTTACACGAATTTATAAAACGGGGGATAAAGTTAAATTATTACCTTCAGGAAAATTGTTATGCCTTGGTCGCTTAGATGATCAAGTGAAAATAGGTGGCTTTCGAATACATTTAAATGAAATTGAAAATGAACTCATGAAGCATGAGGCAGTAAGCCTTGCATCAGTAACCGTTGATATAGGCGGTGGCTCTCATAAACTTCTTACAGCCTACCTTGTTTTATCATCGAATAAAGAAAACATTAGCGCTAATACTCTACGTGATTTTTTAAGCATCCATTTACCTACTTATATGTTACCAAGCAAATTTCTTGTGGTCGATGAACTCCCTTTGAACTTAGTAGGGAAAGTCGATAAAAATAAACTGGTGGACATACCTCACACTGAGTTGTTTTATCATATTGATACCTCATCTGAGAGCGTTATCGAAGAATCGATAAAAAGAACATGGCAACATCTACTTAATAGTTCAAACATTGATGTTCATAAGAATTTATTTGAATGTGGAGCAAACTCCATTCTGATGCTAGAGGCATGCTCCATCATCAATAATGAATTGCATACCGATTTGCAGATTTCTCAACTATTCGCACACCCCACGATTCATCGTTTAAGTCGGTTTATAGAAGGTGATGTAGAAGAAGAGCATACCGAACGAAAAAAAACGGTGACCAATTGTGCTGATATTGCCATTATTGGTATGAGCTGTCGTTTTCCAAAAGCCAATTCCATACAAGAGTTTTGGGATAATTTATGTAAAGGCAAGGTAAGTTATGACTCCTTTACTAAAGAACAATTAGGCGATAGGGGATTTAAGTTAGACGATGAAAACTTTGTCCCAGTCAGAGGGATTCTCTCCGATATTGAATATTTTGATGCCAATTTCTTTGGTTTTAATCCAATGGATGCATCAATTACCGATCCTCAGCAACGCTTATTTCTCGAATGTACCTCAGAAGCACTAGAACAAGCAGCCGTTATTGCAAGTCAGCCAGGAATCAAAATTAGCATTTTCGCGGGCATGGCAGATAGTACCTATTTACATGAAAACCTGCTTAAAAATAAGTGGATTCACCAAGAAACAGACCGCTTACAACAACGTATTGCAACAAGCATAGGGATGCTCAGTACTCAAACCTCCTACCATCTTAATTTAAAAGGACGAAGCCTAAATATAAATACTGCTTGCTCGACAGGGTTAGTCAGTGTTGCAGAAGCATGTCGAGAATTGATGATGGGTACAAGTGATGTGGCAGTAGCAGGTGCAGTCTCTATTGTTGTCCCACAAGTTGACGGCTATCTCTATAAACAAGGCAGTATTGAATCAGCAGATGGACAATGCCGCCCTTTCGATGCCAACGCCAATGGTACTGTATTTTCTAATGGAGCCGGAGTTGTTGTACTAAAACGATTAGACGATGCAAAAAGGGACAACAATACTATTTTTGCAGTCATAAAAGGGGCTGGCGTTAATAATGATGGTTCGGACAAATTAGGCTATACGGCACCCAGTGTAAGTGGCCAAATCGAATGTATTCGGGATGCCTTACTCTCCTCTAAAATTAATGCAGATGAAGTGGGGTATTTAGAAGCCCATGGAACAGCAACTTCGTTAGGTGATGTTGTTGAAATAGAAGCACTTTCATCAGCTTTCACTGAAACAACGGATAGAAAACAATATTGTATTTTAGGTTCAGTAAAAGGAAATATTGGGCATATGGATATTGCTGCAGGTATGGGTAGCTTAATTAAGACAGCCCTTTGCTTATATCATCAGCAAATCCCACCCATGCCAAATTTCAAAGCCTATAATCCGCACATTGATTTTAAAAATAGTCCCTTTTTTATTAATACCAAATTGATGGACTGGTCTTCCGAAAACGCTCATCGCTATGCAGGGATTAGCGCATTTGGTGTGGGAGGTACCAATGTTCATTTGATTTTAGGCGACCATATAAAGTCAATTTCCAAACCTAAAATCGATGCTGCAAGTCTTATTATTCTTTCTGCTAAATCAGAAGAAGCACTTCATCAAAGCCAAACCAATTTGGTTGATTTTGTTGGAAAAACCATTAATACCACCCCGTTAAGTTTGACTGATTTAGCCTATACCCTACAAACAGGAAGAGAGTCCTACCCTTGGCGAAGCTTTTGTATAGCAAAAACAAAAGACCAAATTACAAGGGATATACTTCAATGGCATGAAAACGAACTCGATTTAAGTCTTCATTCAAGTATCATCTTCATGTTTCCAGGCCAAGGAATGCAATATCATAAAATGGCCTTCGACTTATTAAAAATACCCTTTTATTCTTCTTGGATTAAACGGGGTGTCAAAATTGCAAAATCCTATCTCGATATCGATTTACTGGAATTGATTAATAACCCTGATGATGAAAGGCTTCATCAGACTCAATACGCTCAACCTGCCCTCTTTTTAATTGAATATGCACTAGCGCAATTATTTATTCACCTTGGAGTAAAACCTAATGCGGTCATTGGGCATAGTATTGGCGAATATGTTGCTGCATGTTTAGCGGGTATCTTTTCCTTTGAAGATGCGATAGCACTTGTTTGCCAACGGGGGTTTTTAATGGCCACGGCACCCAAAGGGGAAATGATTGCGGTCGATTGCAGTAAAGAAGAAATAAAACCTTATTTAAAAAACACCGACCTTGCCTTACATAATTCGCTTAAAAATGTGGTGGTTGCAGGACTTTCGCATAGCATAGAAGAAGTGAAACAATCACTTGAAAAAGCCGGCATACTCTATCACCCCTTAAAGGTTAGCCATGCCTTTCATAGCAAAATGATGGAAGGCATTGAACAATCCTTCAAAGGATTATTTTCCAATCTAACGCTCTCCCCACCTTCCCTACCAATGATTTCAAACTTAACAGGAACTTGGCTGTCGGCGCATGAGGCCATTAATCCTGATTATTGGTATCGGCATTTAAGGCATACAGTCGAATTTTATGAGGGAATTGAGACATTATTAGAAGATAGCCATCCCTTATTTATTGAAATTGGGCCAGGCCAGAGTTTAAATCGATTTCTAAAACCGATTGCCAATCTTCATCAAAAAAAGATCGTTAGTCTTTCAAGCCTTCCAGATAGATTATTTGCAACTGATACAATTAATCAATTTCTTACGGCCCTAGGCCACCTTTGGCAATATGGTATTCAAATCCATTGGCAGGCCCTTTATGAACATAAACAACCTAAATTAATCCCTCTTCCGACTTATGCCTTTCAAAAACAACGATATTGGATAACGCCAGACCTTAAAAATCCCTACATAGAAGACCAGATTCCTCAAATCTATAAGCCTTCTTGGATAAGAGAAAAAGCCTATTTAAATTTGCCATTACTGTCAGAAGAAACACTGAAAGAGCATGACTGGGTTATTTTTAGTGATAGTTCTTCTATAAGTAGTGCCATCATTACACTTTTAGAAATTAACGGTATTAAACCCATTATCGTCAAGATTGATAACCATTTTAGGCAAGAAAGTAAAACGCATTTTAAAATTAACCCTTATTATAAAAGTGACTACGAAAATCTGTTTAAGGCGTTAAAAGGAAAAGCTGAGAATCTTATTGTTCTTCATCTTTATTCGTACACGAATGAGTTAACTGCAATCCCTAGAAAAATGGACATTGATGAGCAGTTAACAAGAAGCTTCGATAGTCTTCTTTATTTAACTCAATCGTATCTTCAAGAATTTAGCAATCAATCTCCACTTAATATTGCCGTAATCACCTCTGGAACAGAACTTATTATAGGAACTGAATCCATCAACCCTATTAATGCCACGTTAAGAGGTGCATGCCGCGTTATTATGCAAGAGCATCCCCAAATTAAGTGTAAATTATTCGATTTAAATCCCATTGAACACCCAGAAGACAACAAGAACTTAGTGAGTAAATTAATTGATTCCAGTTTAAATATAAATTGGAATGACAATACTATTTTAGTCCCATTAAGACATGGTTATCAGTGGAATGAGACATTCACCCCTGCCCTACCCGCAGAAAAAACGGTGAATCGTTTAAAAAACCATGGCGTATACCTCATTACAGGCGGGCTTGGCGGGATAGCATTAAGCTTAAGTGAGGCCATTGCAAAAACGGTATCGCACCCTACTTTGGTCTTAATATCAAGACGAACCTTGCCGAACCATAAAGAATGGGACTTTATACTTCAAAACTCGAATCATAATGATTTTAACCTCATCCAAAAGCTTCATCGCTTAGAGAAATTAGGCGCTACAATCATCGTTAAAGAGGTCGACATTGCTGAATTTGAGCCGCTCAATGAGCTAATTCAAGAATATATTGCACGCTTTGGAAAAATCAATGGTCTCATTCATACCGCAGGCTTATCCATTCCAACATTGGCAGAATTAACTTCAAAAGAAATTTCTTTTGAGATATTTAAGCCTAAAATTTACGGCACCTTTAATTTAATTAAAGTATTAGAGCCTCTATCGCTTGATTTTGTAGTATTAACTTCCTCTCTTGCAGCCTTGCTTGGAGGGTATCAACAACTTGCTTATAGTAGTGCTAATTCAAGCCTAGATGCCTTTAGCAAAAGCCCTTTATTACCTTCCTGCTCTTTTATTTTGTCTATCAATTGGAATACATGGAAAGAGGTAGGAATTGCGGCAAATGCAGCCCTTAAAGGGGAAGCAAATTTCTTAGGACAAGGAAATGATATTACAGTCTCCCAAGGACAAGCTTTATTTTTACAAGCCCTTCAAGGAAATGACCATCAAGTAGCCATTTCAAATAGACCCATTGAATCGGTCACCGTTGAGAAACTGCAAGAAGAGCCTTCTTCTTCCTTGAGCCCTAAAATAAATCGCCAATCACTGAAAATAGCAATTGAGTATAGCGCTCCTGAAAATGACATTGAAAGAAAGCTTATTCAACTTTGGCAAGAAGCCTTAGGAATTGAAAACATTGGTATACACGATAATTTTTTCAGTCTAGGCGGGCATTCACTTAAAGCAATTAATCTAATAGCGAAAATAAATAAAGCCTTTAGCAGCACATTGCCTGTAACGCAAATTTATCAAGATTCGACGATTAGCAAGATGGGCAAAACAGTGTTAACGAATAATCAAAACTCTACTTTCATAGAGCCCATACTATTAAAACAAGGAAGCGAACAATGTCCTTATTTATTCTTATGCCATCCTATCAGCGGATTAATTAATTGTTTTAATGATTTTGTGTCACAAAGTAAATTGCCTATGTCTATCTATGGCATTCAAGATCCGGGGATAAATACGACATCCATTCAGTTTGATAACTTTCAAGACATCGTTTCTCATTACTTTAATCTTATACGAAAGACACAGCCTAAAGGCCCCTATTATCTAGTTGGCTATTCCTATGGCGGGGCAATTTTATTTGAAGTAGCCAATAAATTGCTGCAACTTGGCGAAAAAATTAATTTACTCGCCTTAATAGATAGCTGGGCCATCCATTCGTCATATTTAAAAAATGAAGAATCATTTAAAGAATACCTTCGACAAACAAATCGATTACCGGAAGAGATAATTAATCTTGCTTGGCAACGCGAACAAAAGTTTGTAAACCATGAATTCCATACAATAGACCAAGAGATATTGTTATATAAAGCCACGAAACTGACAACACCCTACATGGATATTGAAGAACCTTACAATGGTTGGTCTAAATACAACAAAAGTGAAATTTTGTGCCATGCTATTAATAGTGATCATGACAACATGTTAAGCAATGAAAATAGTACCAATATATTGCAATCCATAGAGTACTATTTGCAAAAAAAGGACAGGAAGGCCTATGAAACTTTCAAAAAAAGCCCTGAATGATTTTGGTGAATTACAAAATCTTGCAAAAATTGCAGTCATTGCTTTTAATGAAACTTTACTGATTCAATATCTTAATCCCTATAGCTTCGAATTAGTAGGAATACCACCAAATCAAACGGCACTTGATACACCGATTCTTTCTTTTTTTGAAAAGATTAAACGCCCCTTATTTTTTAACGAAGTAAATGAAAAAGAGTCTGAAATTTTTTTAATTAATAATACTTACCAAAAATGGCAAAAAATAACGATAGTCTTAGACGATGAACCCTGCTCTCTCTTTTTAGGCTATGGCATTGCATCCAATGAAAAGCTCTCGCAAATTTTATCAAAGGGTAAGGATATTAGGCTTCATGAGAAAATTAATTTACGAAAAATCATTCAAAATCTTCCTGAATTAGTTTACTGGAAAGACAGTAATTGTGTATATCAAGGGTGTAATAAACATGTAGCCGAGTTATTACATTTATCAACGCCCGAAGAAATTGTTGGTAAAACAGATTATGATTTTGGTTGGACAGAAGAACGTATTAAAACCCTACAGGAAGCGGACTTATCTATTCTTAATAATGATATTAATAGTATTGTTGAAGATTTAATCCCTTTTAATGGCACCAATCGAATCTATCTGACAAGCAAAACAGCCCTTCATGATAACAATGGAAAAATAATCGGAATCTTAGGGATTTCAAACGACATTACTAATAGAAAGAATATGGAAGAAAATTTGCGTCGCGCCCAAGTTGCTGCAGAAGCGGC
>JAIUOG010000090.1 GCA_020161725.1 Pseudomonadota bacterium | reverse complement strand
GCACCCACCAAGAGTTGGAGTGGTAGTTCAGTTGGTTAGAATACCGGCCTGTCACGCCGGGGGTCGCGGGTTCGAGCCCCGTCCACTCCGCCATATTAACGCGCCTTAGGGCGCGTTTTTTTTAACAAATATTTCATCGAATTTAATACGGAAACCCGAACATGTTGCAGAAGTTAAATGAACGCATACAGGGTGCTGTTGCCTGGATAGTAATTATTCTCATCGCTTTTACCTTCGTTATTTTTGGTTTGGATTACTATATGCAATCTCACCAAGCTTCTAATGCGGAAGTTGAGGTAAATAACCAAACTATATCTAAACAATCTTTTGAATTGAATTATAGACGCGCGCGTCAACAACGAGATGAAGCTGAGGTGAGTGCTACCTCGGAGCAAGCGCTTAAAAAATCAGTGCTTGATGAGATGATAAAAAATACGGTTACTGTACAAGCAGCGCAAAAATCAGGTTTTACTATTGGTGATACGCAAGCTGATGCAGCTATTGTTAGTATTCCTCAATTCCAAGAAGATGGCCATTTCTCAGCAGAAAGATATCAACAAGCCTTATCTAATGCCATGTTTACTCATGCTTCCTTCCAAAGTGAAGTACGTCAGGGGATGTTGTTAAACCAACAGCGTTTTGCTTTTATTGGCTCTGCCTTTGCTTTACCTGAAGATGCAAAGCGTTTTGCTAAGCTTTATATGCAAACAAGAGACTATAGCTACTTACAGATCCCTTTAAAATTGTTTATGAAAAAAGAGTCGGTTTCTGATGATGCTATTGCAAATTATTACAAGGCTAACCAAAAACAATTTATGGAGCCTGAAAAAGTATCGGTTGATTTTATTCGTCTTTCAATGAAAACAATTAAAGACAAGATTAAAATTAATGATGAAGATATTCAGAACTTCTATGATGAAAATAAAAATAATTTTTTAACTCCTGCTAAATGGCAATTAGCGCATATCCTTTTCGCTTATCCTAAAGATGCTACTCCTGAAATGGAAGATGAGGTTAAGGTTCGTGCTGAACAGGCTTCTCAAAGTTTAGAAAAAAATCCTAGCCAGTTTGAGGCTTTAGTTAAATCAAGCTCAGATGATAAATTATCTGCTGCGCAAAATGGGGTCTTGCCTTGGATAACAGCAGGGCAGTCTGGTTTTGATAAAGAGCTTGTTAGCTTAACTAAACCGGGACAAATATCAGCGCCAATTAAAACTGAAAAAGGTTATGAAATCTTTAAATTACAGTCTTATCTTCCTTCAACTACAAAAACCTTAGCTGAAGTAAAAGAATCTATAAAAGACCAGCTAGCAGTAGAACTTGCTGAAAAGCAGTATGCTGATGCTTTAGAACAATTAAATGATCTAAGTTACCAACATCCTGATTCATTAAAAGAGGTTTCAGAAGAGCTAAACCTGCCTATTGAAAAATCAGAGGTCTTTAGTAAAGAAGGTGGACAATCTGAAATTGCTAAAAATAGACCCTTAGTTAATGTGGCATTTAGTCATGATGTTTTAGATTTAGGAAATAATTCTGAGCCACTTCAATTAGATGGGGAATCAATTGTTGTTCTTAGAGTAAATCAGCATATCAATGCTAAAGAAAAACCTTTAAGCGAAGTGAAGGATTATATTAGCCAGCAATTGATGAAAGTAGCAGCAGAAGAAAATGCGAAGAACTTGGGTTTAGAATTATTATCGGATAAAGATGATGATAAGGCTCGAGAAAAATTAGTCCAAACGCATCAGTTAAAATGGCAAAAGATTGAGAAAGCAACAAGGGATACAGAAGCGGAAGATCCTGCAATAAATGATCTCGCTTTCAGTTTGGCGAAAGAAAACAATCAAAATGGTCGTAGATTATCCAATGGTGATTATGTTATAGTGCGTTTGTTGGCTATTCATGATGGCCAGCTTGAAAAGCTGGATAAAGAGCAACAAGCAAGTTTAATTCAGCAGATTGAAGCAAGTTCTGGATTAATGGATTACGACTTATATGTAAATAGTTTATTAGCCAGGGCTAAAATAGAAAAACCTTGAATCTAGGTGAGCCATGTCTAAGACACTAACTGATAATTTGTTAGCACGATTAGTTAATGAATTTGATTTTGATATTAATGAAAATAAATACAACGAGCTAATTAATTCTATTTCATTGAATTTAAATGATAAGCAAGGTTTCCTGTATCAATTTAAAGATGATGATAATGCAAAAGCGCAAATACTTGCGCTTTTGCATTATCTGGTAAAGAGCACAGGAAATTATGCGGATAACTCTTTTTCTTTATCGGATAAGTTTCCTACTCCCCCTGAAATTACAACCACCCCTCTTCTTTCTAATAAAAAAACCTTTTTATGGTATGAAACAAGTCTTGAAACAAAAATAGAAGAAATGCTTTATTTTCTTTTTGTTATTTTATTAATGAGTTTTAGCTTAACTTTACCTTTCTATGCTCTTTTTCATTTAACAAATCGTATTTTTGAATCCATAGAACGGCTTTGTTTTGCTGAAGGAAGTATTCAAGCTCTAATGCATCTTTCTATTACTTTAGCAGGTGGTGCTGCTTCAGGATTTTTATTCTCTAGTTTTTTATTAGTTCCTTTAACTTCATTGTTTTTAACTCTTGGTTTAGCTAACCCCGCTGTTTTAGCAATAGTTGGTATGGTTGCTGTATCAATTGTTGGCGCTGCTTTAAGCTCTTATCTTTTTGATTTGTGTAAAGATGCTATATTTTCTTTAGTTTATAAGGATTCTTTAGATCCTCTAGAACCTGTTCGCTATGGATTAACAGAAGAAGATGAAAAGTATTTAAGAGCAGAGGGGTTGAATCCTCTAAATGTAAAAGTTGCTTTAGCAGCACAACACAAACTACAACCTAAATTTTCTTCTTTCTTTAGTCGTGTTTTTACGCTTGAAGATGCTCCACAACAAGTTATTTTAAAAGATATCCGTGAGCTTAAAAGGGGAAAACTCTTTAACTATAACCTTGAAGATAGCTCTGAAGCGGAACTAAGTTTAGATTTAGAATTAAGTCCTACTTTGAGCTAGTTAATATTTTACTTAAGACGCTTTGATAGAAGCTTTAGCCTTATCTACACCTTGGTTCTTAGATGCGAGTACATGGATGGAACTTTGCTAAATACCCTATATCTAATTTTTCTAAGATAGCATGGCATAATTTTCGCACTCAGATAGTAAGATTTGAAGGTGATATAAAGGAAGTGGATTTACAAAATGTAATTGAGGAGCTTTCTAAGTTCAATATGATTCCCCTTGGGAATGTACGTAACCTAGCCAATATTAGCGAGTTACAACCACTTGAATATCTGCCGCATTTTTGACAGCGTGGGGTTTAGACACTTTAACAATAAGATCGCTAACCTTAAATTCACTTTTAATTAAGTTAGCCACTTGATTAGCAACAGTTTCGATTAATTGAAAAGAGGTGCTTTCTACAAAATCAGTTACCTTTTTGCAGAGGGTAGCATAATCTAAGGTGCTACGAAGCTCATCTTGGCAGGTAGAAAAATCCATCGGCAGGCTAATATCGATTAACAACGTTTGTTGTATCTGCTGTTCCCAAGTATAGACGCCAATATGAGTCGCTACTTTTAAGCCTTTTATATGTAAATAATCCTTTTTTTCCAAAACTGTATACCAAATTGATTATCTGTGATTATATAGATTATATACCCAAGTTTCTTCAAATTGGTACTTTAAAAACATATTATTAATCACTTGGTTATATAAAAAATATAATTAAACTTTGCTTAAGCTTTAAAGTTGTTTATGGATAAACAAGATTTGCTAGGATAGCTATGGCTGATAAAGAAGTTTTATCTCAAGAAGAAATTGATGCTCTCTTAAATAAAGTAGAGACAGATGACCCAATAAACAATGAAACCGAAACTACTATAGATGGTGAGGTTCGTGTTCTTAATTTTGCTAATCAAGAACGAATAGTTCGAGGGGAGTTGCCTGTTTTGGATAAAATCCATGATAGGGCAGTTCGCTTTTTTACGCATGATATTTATCAATTGATGGCTAAAGACTTGGATATCAAGCAAGAGCCCTTAGCTATTGTCAAACACAGTGAATTTTTAGGTAGTTTACCTAACCCGACCTTAATGACTATCCGACGGTTTAGACCTTTAAGAGGAAAGGCACTTATTTTATTTGATAGCACTTTTGTCTACGATTTAGTGGATTATTATTTTGGTGGAAGCTCGCAATTTCTAGCACAAAAAGATAGAACGGATTTTACGGCCACTGAATTAAGAGTCATGGATATTATTATTAGTAAATTAGTACGTAATATTGAACAAGCCTGGCTTCCCATTATTAAAATCGATGCTTTAAAAGCAGGGGATGAAACAAACCCGCAACTTGTGCATATTGCAGAGCCCAATGAATTACTCTTAGTGAGCCGTTTTAACATTGAGTTTGCCAAAGAATCGGGTTCATTTACCTTTGTTATACCTTATTCCATGGTTGAGCCAATCAAACAGCAATTAGAGTTGGGGGCAGCAAGACCGGATGATGAAATTGATCCAAACTGGATGATGTCCCTACGTGAAGAATTAATGGATGTAGAGCTTTTAGTGAGTTCTGTCATGGCCAAAACAACCTCTACTTTACAGAAAGTCATGGATTGGAAAGAAGGCGATTTTATTCCTATGGAAATCCAAGAAATTGTGACCTTAGATATTGAAGGGACACCCAGTTATACGGCGACAATTGGTACTGCTAACGATAAACGCGCTGTGCAAATTATTAAAACAATAAGCTATTAGGGGATTTTTATGTCATCACAATCAACTGAGGCATCAGCCCAGAACAATAATCAAAATGCCAATGTAAACCAGGAAGCATCTTCGGAAAAAATGGAATTAATTTTAGATATTCCGGTTGAAGTGACGGTTGAAATTGGTCGAACTAAAATGACGATTCGTAATCTATTACAACTTAATCAAGGCGGTATTGTAGCACTTGATAGATTGGCCGGAGAGCCTTTGGATGTATTAGTCAATGGGACTTTAGTTGCCCATGGTGAGGTTGTTGTAGTTAATGATAAATTTGGTGTTAGGTTAACTGATATTGTTAACAAAGCAGAGCGAATCAAAGGTTTACAACGGTTAAGATAAGATGAATATGGTCAAACTCAAATTCCTGTCGTTGTTACTTTTTCCTTGCATAACCAGCGCAGCCTCTCAAAACCAAGCTGGCTTAGCTCGTGGTGAGTTAGGAAAATTAATGATTGGCCTTCTTGTGGTTTTGTTTTTTATTTTTATTTTATCCTGGTTACTTAAGCGTTTAAATGGAACAAAATTTCTTAATTCACCTGGATTTAAATTAATTGCCAGCATGAATTTAGGCGCAAGAGAAAAAATTGTTTTGGTTGAAGCGGGAGGTCGTTTTTTACTTTTAGGCCTGACTGCAAATTCAATTAATCATTTGCATGATTTCGGTACTGAACTACCAGAAGCTTTTATTAGTGATACTAAAGCTTCTTTTAAAACTTTTATGAAAACAGCCTTAGGAAAAACCGAAAAATGAAAAAGATTTGGTTAATTCTACCTTTACTCTGTTTACTTTTTCCTGTTGCAGCGACTGCTGCAAATCTATCTCTACCGGCTGTTTCCGTAACGCCTGCAGCGAATGGTAGCCAGACTTATAGCGTGAATTTACAAATACTTATTTTCATGACACTGCTTAGTCTCTTACCCGGTTTATTAATGGCAGTGACGGCTTTTACACGAATTATGATTGTGCTGTCAATTTTGCGTCAGGCTATTGGTATGGCTCAAACGCCTACTAATCAAATTTTAATTGGTATTGCTCTTTTTATGACTTTCTTTGTCATGGCGCCTGTATTTAATCAGATTAATCAGCGGGCAATTCAGCCTTATCTGACTGATAAAATTGGTTTTGAAGAAGCGTTAAATATTGGCAAAGAACCTTTACGAACCTTTATGATAAATCAAACGCGTAAAAATGATCTGGCGCTTTTTTCTAAATTTAATAATCAAAATTATGCCTCACTCAATGAGGTGCCGATGACTGTATTAATTCCTTCTTTTATTACCTCTGAATTAAAAACTGCTTTTCAGATTGGGTTTATTTTATTTTTACCCTTTTTAATTATCGATTTAGTTGTGGCTTCCGTTTTGATGGCAATGGGTATGATGATGTTATCACCGTTGATTATTTCACTACCCTTTAAAATTATGCTTTTTGTGATGGTTGATGGCTGGACTTTGATTTTAGGTTCTTTGGCATCAAGTTTTGCTTTTTGAGGCTTAACAATTTTAATGAGGCTGGAATCTATTTTTTTACGATGCTGATGGCTTATGCAGGGATGGATTTCCGCCTGCGCGGGAATGGCAATGAGGGCATTTGGGCAGAATAAAAACACTGTCATTCCCGCGCAGGCGGGAATCCATTTATGATTTGGCAAAATGTTTGATAAGAAATTGCTGTTTGCAAGGATTGTGTACTACAGAAACTTGGTAGCCAAGGAGGGGATGGATTCCCGCCTGCGCGGGAATGACAGAGGTGGGGGCCTTAGGGCGGGAGAGGGGAATGCAAAAGGTCAATTTCATTAGGAGTCAGGATGACTGCAGAAACGGTTGTATCTTTATTCAGTGAAGGTGTTTACCTCATGATACTGATGTTAATCGTATTAATTACGCCAGGCCTTATTGTTGGACTTTTGGTTGCTATTTTTCAGGCTGCCACACAAATTAATGAAATGAGTTTAAGCTTTATTCCCAAACTTTTTATCACTTTTTTAGTGATGGTTTTTGCTGGCCCCTGGCTTTTAAAAACCATGATTAACTATACCGATAATTTGATTACGAATATTCCTTATTTGATTGGGTAAAAATGAATATAGACTATCAAATGATAATCAGTCTTATTAGTAAAGGTTTGTGGCCTTTATTCCGTATTACAGGCTTATTTTTATCGATGCCGCTTATTTCATCGACCTATGTGCCAAGAAGAATAAGAATTGTTTTAATCTGTGCTTTCAGTCTTGTATGTGCACCTCTTATGACTGATAAATTATCGTTTTTAGATTTTGAGGGCCACTATATTCTCATTTTAATTCATGAGGTTATGTTGGGTTTTATCATGGGGTTTGTTTTACAAATTGTCTTTCAAGTCTTTGTCATGGGGGGGCAAATCATTGCGATGCAGGCTGGGTTAGGTTTTGCTACGATGGTTGAGCCTGCCACAAAAGCGTCAGTACCCCTCATAAGCCAATTTTATTTATTGGTTATTAGTCTTATTTTTTTAAGTCTAAATGGCCATCTAGCACTTTTTGATGCTTTGATGGAAAGCTTTGTTGAAATGCCAGTAGGTAAACTTAGCCTTGGCCTATCTTCGCTTGATGCTGTTTTGCATTTTTCAGGCTGGATGTTTAAGGAAGCAGTTTTAGTGTCTTTGCCGGCTATTTTAGCTTTATTAATTGTCAATTTAGCCTTTGGTATTATGACTCGCATAGCGCCACAGTTAAATATTTTTTCACTAGGATTTCCTATCACTCTATTAATGGGGATTGTGATTTTAGGTTTTAGCCTTACTGGTGTTGCCGATGAGATGCGCGATGCTATGGAAGATGGGTTAAAATTAATTAAGGGAGTCATTCTGCATGGCTGAAAATGATTCTCAAGAAAAAACCGAACAGCCCTCGCTTAAAAAATTAAAAGAAGCCAAGGAAAAGGGTCAGGTTGCCCGTTCCAAAGATTTTAATGCCACTTTTATTTTAATTTTTTCCTGTGTCGCTCTTTATGTTTTAGGACGAGGGTTAGTTAATGATTTTAGTTTTCTGATGAAGGAAGCCTTTATTTTTGATAGTAGCCTTTTAACGACACCTGTAACTGGTTTTTATCGCTTATTTAATATCGTTAAACAAGGTTTGTACGCAATTGCCCCTATGTTAATTATTATTATGTTTTTATCGATAGCAGCACCACTTTTAATCGGTGGTTGGGTTTTTTCTATGCAATCCTTGCAACCTAAATTTTCTCGAATGAATCCAATACAGGGTATAAAAAGAATTGTTTCTATTAAAGGTTTAGTTGAAATGTTAAAGGCCATATTAAAACTCATTTTAGTGGCTGTTATTTCAGTGCTTGTTTTAAAAATGGAATTGCCTGATTTATTAGTTTTAAGAACCTATGCTTTGCAGCCAGCCTTAAATGAAGGCATGTATATTATTTTAAAATCCATTTTATTCATTAGTGCAAGTCTTATAGTGATTGCAGCAATTGATGCGCCTTTTCAAATTTTTCAGCATCGAAAAGAGCTTAAAATGACCAAGCAAGAGCTCAAAGATGAATATAAAGAAACGGAAGGAAAACCGGAGGTAAAAAGTCAAATTAGGCGAAAACAACAAGAAATTTCAAGGCGAAGAATGATGGCTGAAGTGCCTAAGGCTAATGTTATTATTACTAACCCAACACATTATGCCGTTGCCATTGCCTATCAACAAAATGGTGAAAGAGCACCAAGAGTGGTAGCTAAAGGAAAAGATTTGATTGCTTTGCAAATCAACCAGATTGCCAAGGCTCATAAAGTACCTATTTTATCAACTCCGCCTCTAGCAAGGGCACTTTATTATTCAACTGATCTTGAGAAAGAAATACCTCATGGTCTTTATGTCGCTGTTGCTCAAGTATTGGCTTATATTTTCCAATTAAATGACAGGGAAAATTACGACTCCAAACCGGCAATTTTACAAAATTTACCGATACCAGATGATTTGAAAAGGGATGTTTAAGGAGAGGCTTAAATGGATTTAAATAACTTATTTTATACGTTTCGGCAATCTGTTAGACAGGGCTTAGGGACGCCAATCATGCTTATTGTGATGTTGAGCATGATGATATTGCCACTGCCAGCCTTTTTCTTAGATATATTTTTTACCTTTAATATAGCCCTTTCTTTAATTGTCTTATTAGCTGTTATTTATAGTGAAAGACCCTTGGATTTTGCGGTATTCCCAACGGTCATTCTCATTGCAACTTTACTTCGTCTAGCTTTAAACGTCGCCTCTACAAGGATTGTTCTACTTAATGGCCATACGGGTACTGATGCAGCGGGTCAGGTGATTAAATCCTTTGGCGAGGTTGTGATTGGTGGTAACTACACGGTTGGTTTGGTTGTCTTTATTATTTTAATCGTGATTAACTTTGTGGTTGTGACCAAGGGTGCAGGTCGTGTTTCTGAAGTGAGTGCGCGTTTTACTTTAGATTCTTTACCCGGTAAGCAAATGGCAATTGATGCCGATCTTAATGCTGGTCTTATTAGCCAGGATGAAGCCCTAAAAAGGCGTTCCGAAGTATCACAAGAAGCTGATTTTTACGGTTCTATGGATGGTTCGAGTAAATTCGTAAGAGGAGATGCTATTGCGGGTATCCTAATCTTATTAATCAATATCGTCGGTGGTTTAATCATTGGTGTACTTCAGCATGGTATGGCTCTTAATGAAGCTTTACATAATTATATTTTATTAACGATAGGTGATGGTTTAGTTGCTCAGGTTCCTGCACTTGTTTTATCAACTGCCGCAGCCATTATGGTGACTCGTGTTTCTTCAGCACAAAACATGGGGAATGCGGTTGTTAATCAAGTATTTGGCAATCCTCGCTCATTGATTATTGCCGCGGCGATTATTGGAGGTATTGGCCTAATTCCTGGCATGCCTCATATTGCTTTTTTGCTGTTGGCGGCAGGATTGGGTGCAATGGCTTACTTTTTACTTAAACAGAAAAAGCAGCAAGCCAAAGAAATAAACCAAGCTGATAGTGAATTACATACTAGTCCTGATGCCAATGTGCAGGAATTATCTTGGGACGATGTTAATCCTGTTGATGTAATTGGTTTAGAGGTTGGTTATAGACTGATTCCCTTGGTTGATAATTCACAAGGCGGTGTGCTCTTATCGCGTATAAAAGGAGTCAGAAAAAAAATATCCCAAG
>JAIUOG010000089.1 GCA_020161725.1 Pseudomonadota bacterium | reverse complement strand
TTCAAGAACACAAAACCCCACTCGTTTTGCCTATGAAGACTGCGTAGCAAGCCTTGAATCAGGTAAAAAGGGATTTGCCTTTGCCTCTGGAATGGCCGCAATTAATACAGTGGTTGATTTATTAGATAAAGATTCACATGTCATCGCCATGGATGACCTTTATGGTGGAAGCTTTCGAATCTTCGATAAAGTTAAAAGACGAACTTCTAATTATTCATTTTCTTTCGTTGATATGACTAATTTTGATGACATTGAAAAGGCTTTAAAGCCAAATACTAAAATGATTTGGATAGAAACACCTTCTAACCCCATGTTAAAACTAGTGGATTTAAAAAGAGTGCTTGAGTTTGCTAAAAAACATAATTTAATTTCAGTGGTAGATAATACTTTCGCAACGCCCTGGATACAGCGCCCGATTGAATTAGGTGCCGATATTGTTTTACATTCAGCAACTAAATATTTAAATGGCCATTCTGACGTTGTGTCTGGCGTTGTCGTTGTTAATGATAACTCTGAACTCATTGAAAAAATGGCTTTTTTACAAAATTCATGTGGCGGCATTGCAGGTCCTTTTGACAGCTTTCTGGTATTAAGAAGCTTAAAGACCTTAAGTTTAAGAATGGAAAGACATTGCCAAAATGCACATGCTTTAGCTGAATTTTTGGAAAATCACCCCAAAGTCGAGAAAGTAATTTATCCAGGATTAAAGTCTCATCCTCAGCATGCTTTAGCAAAAAACCAAATGCATCAATTTGGTGGTATGATCTCTATTATTATCAAAGGTGGCCTTGAGTCTGCTAAGCGTTTCTTATCGCGTTGTGAGATTTTTACGCTTGCTGAAAGTTTAGGTGGTGTTGAAAGTTTAATTGAGCATCCTGCCATCATGACTCATGCCTCTATTCCGCCCGAAAATAGACAAAAATTAGGTATTGTAGATGGCTTTATACGATTATCAGTCGGTATTGAGCATATCGATGACTTAAAGGCTGATCTGCAATATGCCTTGGATTAATAGGAAACTTATGCAAACAATTTTTAAAGGGGGCGAACTTAAAGCCCTTTGTTCTTTAGTTCTTTTAGTGGTTACAACAATCTCATGTTTTATACCTATTCTTGCATTAGGTTTAATTAAACTTATTCCTAATATTAGGATAAAAACAATTTGTACTAACCTGGTTGATAAAATAGCCACACTTTGGTGTGCTATAAATAATGCCTATATTAACCATATCTTAAAAATAAAATGGGATATTGAGGGTACAAAAAATTTGAAAGCCAAAGGTTGGTATTTAGTTATTGCTAATCATCAAAGCTGGCTTGATATTGTTGTAGCTCATCGCGTTTTTAATAGGAAGATACCCGCTATAAAATTTTTTATTAAAGATCAATTAAAATGGGTACCGCTTTTAGGTTTTGCCTGGTGGGCCATGGGCTGCCCTTATATGAAGCGATATACAAAAGAGTATCTTGTTAAAAATCCTCATAAAAAAGGCAAAGATTTTGAATCCACAGAAAAGGCTGTTAATTTATTTAAACATAGCCCCACTACAATTATGAATTTTGTAGAAGGAACACGTTATACAAAGGCAAAATCGAAAGCCCAAGGTGAGCCTTATCAATATTTACTTAAACCTCGAGCTGGCGGTATTAACTTTGTTATTTCTGCCATGGGCAAACAATTTACGAACTTATTAGATATGTCTATCGTGTACCCCGAAAAAAATACCAATCTTTGGGATTTTCTCTGTGGTAGGATTAAAACAATTAAAGTACATGTACAAGAGTTAACTATTCCGCCACAATTCACAGAACCTGCAGCCTCCCAAAATGAAGAATTACAAAATGAATTTAGACATTGGCTCAATGAGAATTGGCTAAAAAAGGATGCTTTGATTGAAGAAATGCTAGAATCTAACTATCCACACAATAAACTTCAACAACATAGCTCTAAACACTCAGAACCTACACTTGAAAAAGTCCAATAATAATGCCCAGCATAAGCTACTAACTCGAATAACTTCGAGTTAGTACCCACTGATTAGTAGCGAAGCTATTTTAAGGATCTTATTGAATGCGAGGTGAAGAATTGTGAGGAAATTTCGAGCCTTGAATTCAAGAATGATTCTTCGCAAAGCTCAAGAATGACAGGGGTTGTCATCCTTAGCTTAGGCAGGGATTCATGCTTGTACAAGCTTCAATGCCAGTTGAAAATAAATTCCCGCATACGCGGGAATAACATGATTTCAGTTAAATGATTTTTTAACCTCAAATTGATAAGCAATATCAGATTGAGGAGATTGAGATACAAAATCAGGGGTATCAAACTGAAAAGTTGATGGAGTTACAGACACTGGAAATGATAGATCTGCTAAGTCCAATGCCATTAATTCAACCTCATCTACTTCCTCAGGCACTTCAGCAGTAGAAATTAATTGGTGTATATTTTTCTCAACTTTTTGGGGTTCAAAAAATTTGTTATTTTTCGCACGTGCTCTTGCACTCAATTTCGAATGGTTTTTCTTAGGAGCCGATGGCTTTATGGCACTAGATTCTAAATCAGCGAATATTTCTTCGTTTCCTTTAACAGGTAAGTCTTCTGGCTCTTTACCCTTGGAAATACTGCACATTTTTTCTATTGCAATAGGAGGAGTTTTAAATGAATTAAAATCATCTCTGTTAAATAGATCAATTGTTTTTCCCTTATTTCTTAAATAAGAGGCAAACACCATGGCATAACTATAATCTTTTAACAATTCTTTGTTATATTTAAAAATCTCAAATAAAGATTGCGAATTTGAAAGTTCATATTTTGAAATTAAATCATCAAAATCATCAAATTTACGCTTAATTACGTCCTTTTTTTCAGTTTCTTCAAAAAATTTTAAAATAAGAGGATAACTAGAAACATCTTGCTCAAACGAAGCTTTAACTCTAGTAAATTCTTTTTCATCCATTAGTCGGGCTAGATCTATTTCATAATTTTTTTCATGGCATAAAAAAAGTGCAAAAAACTGCAAATCTTTAAAATCTTTTAGATATAATAAAATTAAATCGCTATCAACCAAGAAATAATTTAAGGCTTCTGTATCATTTTGAAATTTTTTATCTGTTTTACCTATCCATGTAACAAATTCATCCATCGCTTTATCGATGTTTGTTAACACTGGGTTCTCCGCATAAAATGTATTTTTTCTTGCCAGATTATTTTGCTTAATTTTTGATCAAAAATCAATAGCCTTTCACTTTAAAGAGTGAAAAAAACTAAAATTTAACATTTTACAAAGAAAAGCATCGGTAATTAGTATTAGCAAGGGTTAAACATTATAACTGAAAGCTAAATTTTTAATCCTTAATTGCATAAAATTCTTTATACCAAGAAACAAATTGCCTAACGCCCTCTTTAAAATCAATTCGCGGTAAATAACCCAAATCCTTTTCAAGACGTTTAGTATCGGCATGAGTTGATAAAACATCCCCTTGCTGTAAAGGTTGAAAATCTTTAATTGCCTTTTTACCAATTGCCTCTTCCAAAGCATTAATGTAATCAAGCAAATTAACCGGCTTGCCACAACCAATATTATAAATTCGGTAAGGCGCATAGCTTGAAGAAGCATCAGGATTTAAGGCTGACCAATTAAGATCGGGAGAGGCGTCTTTATCAATAGCTAAGGAAATACCTGCGACGATATCATCAATAAAAGTAAAATCCCGTTGCATCTGCCCTTGATTAAAGACTTGAATAGGCTTTCCTTCGATAATGGCCTTAGTAAAAGAGAAAAAAGCCATATCAGGCCGCCCCCAGGGTCCATATACCGTGAAAAATCGAAGGCCGGTCGTGGGTAATTGATATAAACTTGAATAAGAATGCGCAATAAGCTCATTGGCTTTTTTAGTAGCTGCATAAATAGTTAAAGGATGATTAGTTGCCTCTGCCTCTGAAAAAGGCTGAACGCCATTAGCGCCATACACAGAACTAGTCGAGGCATAAACTAAATGTTTTACCTCATATTGACGGCAAGCTTCAATGATTGTTGTAAATCCAACGACGTTAGCTTCTGCATAGATATGAGGGTGCGTTAGAGAATAGCGTACTCCTGCTTGAGCCGCCAGATTAACAACCCGCTCTGGCCTATGTTTAGCAAAAATAGCATCAATTGCAGCTTTATCAGCAATATCTGCTTCATAAAAAATAAAATTAGGTTCTGCTTTAAGCTGCTCTAATCTTGCTAATTTAAGGCATGGGTCATAATACTCATTTAAATTATCGATACCTATTATGATATCACCCATCGCCAAACGATATTTAGTCAAATGAAAACCAATGAAACCAGCGGCACCAGTAATTAAAAGTTGCATGAATTTATCCAAAAAAAGATTGTTAGCAGTATACTATTTATACTCTTTCCTGCAAGATTGATGATTTAAAAATAGTCATTTACACCCAGATTGTTTCAAAAAACCATTTAAAATGTAGCCTAGGTATATATTGAGCATATTCCTGAAAAAAATACCCTTTTTTTCCTACTTTTAGGAAAAGACATAGTTCAGTATACTGAAGGATTATTATTTTAAAGGATAAAAAATGCATAACCTACAAGCTATCATTGAACGAGAATTTGAAGCGCGCCAAAATTTAACGCCTGACAATGCTAGTAAAGAATTATTAAATGCAATTGATGAGGTTATTGCAAGTTTAGATTCGGGGAAATTACGTGTTGCCGAAAAAATGGATAGCGTTTGGATTACACATCAATGGATTAAAAAAGCAGTTCTTTTATCTTTTAAATTAAATTCAAACCAAGTTATCGATGCAAAATTTTGTCAATTTTATGATAAAGCCCCACTAAAATATCAAGGCTTTAGCGAATCTGATTTCGAAGAGCAAGGCGTTCGTGTAGTTCCTCATGCAATGGTTAGACGAGGGGCTTTTATTGGTAAAAATAGTATTTTAATGCCTTCTTATGTCAATCTTGGTGCCTATGTTGATGAGGGTGTCATGGTGGATACTTGGGCGACCGTTGGCTCCTGTGCGCAAATCGGTAAAAATGTTCATTTATCTGGAGGTGCTGGTATTGGTGGCGTACTAGAGCCCCTACAAGCTAATCCAACTATTATTGAAGATAATTGCTTTATCGGTGCTCGTTCAGAAATTGTTGAAGGAGTTATTGTTGAAAAGAACTCTGTTATCTCAATGGGTGTTTTCATAGGTCAAAGCACTAAAATATATAATCGTATGACCAAAACGATTAGCTATGGCAGAGTGCCTGAAGGCTCGGTTGTTGTCGCTGGTAACTTGCCTCATGAAGATGGTAGTCATAGCCTTTACTGTGCCGTTATCGTCAAACAAATTGATGAAAAAACACGCTCAAAGGTGAGTATCAATGAATTATTAAGAGATAACAAATAATGTCTTCCTTAAAAAATCTATTAGCTGATTTAATTGCTTTTCCATCGATTACCCCCTTAGATGCTGGCTGTCAGGCGTATTTAATAAAATACTTAGAAGAACTTGGCTTTACCTGCCAATGCTTTGATAACCCACCTGTCTCTAATTTCTTTGCACGCATAGGCGATAGCGAGCCTTTACTTATTTTCGCAGGCCATACTGATGTGGTTCCCGTGGGGAATGAAAGCAGTTGGCACCATGATCCTTTTGAAATGCAAGAAAAGAATGGTTTTTTATATGGCCGAGGTGTTGCTGATATGAAAGGCAGTATCGCCTCTATGATGCTGATGGCAAAACAATTTACAGAAACTAATTACAAAGGTAGCCTTGGTTTTCTCATTACCAGTGGTGAAGAAGGTGATGATTACGATAAGGGTACCCCTTATGTTATGGAAGAATTAAAAAAATTAGGCATCCACCCTGATTATTGTATCGTTGGTGAGCCCTCCTCCACTTCAAGCGTGGGAGATGTAATTAAAATTGGCCGTAGAGGCTCTTTATCTGGAAAATTAGAACTTAGAGGTAAACAAGGTCATGTTGCCTATCCTCATCTTGCTGATAACCCTATCCACCGAATGTCTAAACCTTTAGATGAATTAGTCTCTACAAAATGGGATGATGGAAATGAGCATTTTCCACCGACTAGCTTTCAGATAATCCATATTCACTCAGGGGGTAGTGCTTCCAATATTATTCCTGGTGAGTTAATAGCTCATTTTAATTTTCGCTTTTCAACAGAACAAACAGCGGAAATATTGAAAGAAGCTGTTGAAAATACTTTTACAAAACATGATTTAGCTCCCTTTATTCAATGGCGATTAAGTGGTAATCCTTTTTTGACAGCAAGAGGTCAATTATTAGAAAGTACGGTAAAAGCGATTGAGGAAATCACTCATAATTTGCCTGAGTTGTCGACTTCGGGAGGCACCTCTGATGGCCGTTTTATTGCACCCTATGGGGTTGAAGTCATTGAGCTTGGGCCTTCCAATGAGACCATTCATCAAGTTAATGAAAAAGTTGCTTTAGCTGATTTAGAAAAATTAGCAGAAATTTATTTGAACATTGCGAAGGATTTGCTGGTTTAAACTGATATTATTTGATGGCGAGGTATCCCGGTGCCTGCAACCGGGAACCCATCTTAGAATTAAGGTAAGAGCTCAGCCCTATTCATTAAACGGCCATATTTGGCATATTTTCAGCCAACTCAGTTTCAGAAGCCAAATCATGACTAAATTTTTCATCAACAACCTTGGCAACACAAGAATCAGACCATACATTGAGTGCTGTTTCTAACATATCAATCAAACTATAAAAGGTAAGTATTACCCCCATCAGCAAAGTGATAGGCACATTCATGCTTGATAGAAGGCTAGCACTGAGGAAGAAACACCCCATAGGCACACCGGCGTTACCAATGGCTGCGATCGTTGCAATAAAGACCCAAACTAACATTGTACCAATCGATAGCTCAATGCCATGATTTTGCATAAGATAAACAACCGTTGTAAAAATAAAAGCAGCACAGCCATTCATATTTAAACTGGTGCAAAGCGGTAAAACAAAACGGCTTATTTCGGGACGCACATGCAAATTCTTTTCTGCCGTTTCCATAGTGACAGGCAAAGTACCTACGGATGATTTAGAGAAAAAAGCAACGGATAATGCAGGTAACATTCCTTTAAAAGTAGTAAAGGGATTAATCTTTTGTAACTTTAACCAGAGAGGTAAAACGACAAAACCTTGAATTAAATTAGCAAGTACAATAATTAACAAATATTGCCCAATCCCTTTTAACTCTGCCCCACCTTTTAATTGAGCAACGGTTGTGGTCATAAAACCAAAAAGCCCTAAAGGAATAATGGCAATCACCCAACTTGTCATCACCATAAAAAGCCCATGAGCGCCTTTGAAAAAATGACCAATAGTATTTCTAGCCTCATCATCTTTTATAAAACGAATAGCGATACCAATAGCTAAACTTAACAGTAAAACAGAAATAACCTGATGATTAATAAAAGGATCTAAAATGGACTCAGGAATTAATTTAGCAAGGTGCTCTGCATAACTTATTTGGTTAAGATTTGCATTTTGATTAGCAAGGCTAGCCGTTTTATGAACCATCGCAGGAGAAATAATAAGGTATAAAATAAAACTGACAAAGGCTGCAACCAAAGTAGTACTTAAGGTATAAACCATCGCTCTTCGCCATACCGTATGCATTTTTTTATCATTGGTGCAAAAGGATGACAAAGTTACAATGATGGATAAGGCAATAATAGGTAAACTTATGCATTTAAAAATACGAATAAAAACATCGGCTATAAAAAGACCTAGGGTTTTTAAAACAGGAATGTCATAAAAACCAGACAATAGCCCCAAAAGGATCATTGCTGCATAAAGAAACGGCGTATTAAACCAAAATTTTTTTCTGTTGTGGTGTGCGCACATAATAAAAAACCTCTAATAGAGTAATTAATTAAAATCAAAAAAAGAATGAATCTATTTTTAGCAGCAACAACAGCAACAGCTAGAAAGGTAGCTTGGAAGGAAAAAGAAAGAACTATTGTTGATACTTTGATTTTTCATAATCACCATTAGATTAATTTTTAAACAAACAACATTATTTTATAGCAAAAACCCAGGTTCAGTCAAGTAAAACCCCAATCTTGTGAGGGCAACCGCATACTTTGCCTTTATTAAGTCAAGTTGTGTATTCCCCGCGCGGGGATCCATCCATCAAACAAAGTGATGTGCCAACTTGAGAAATGGTTTCCCGCCTGCGCGGGAATGACACAATCAGATCATTGAACAATATTAAATGGCTCGCGTAATAGTATCATCTTGCCCTGCTAATCTTGTAAAAAAGGTTGCTTTAATGTTTTTAAGGTTCTAATACGATTAAAGGCCTCATCAATGCGGCCGTGCTCAATAACGCCCTCTTCAACTAAAGTCTCAATGGCATCTATTACCGTCGTTGCAGAGATAGAACCAAATTGATTGCCAAAAATAAGCATATCTGCACCCGCATTAATAGTTAAGCTTAAAGAATCTTTCAAACTATAATGCTTTGCAATAGCAAACATCTGTAGGTCGTCACTAACTATCACGCCTTTATAGCCTATTTTGTGGCGTAATAATCTTGTTAAAATAGTCTTAGATAGCGTTGCTGGCAGCCCAGACTCATCTAATTGCTTATTAATTACATGCGCCGTCATAACCATTGCTGGCATATCTTCAGCTTTTAAAAGCTGATTGTAGGGTTCTAACTCTGAAGGATTAAAGCTATTAGTTACATCTACAAAACCTTCATGAGTATCACCACTAGCGCTACCATGCCCGGGAAAATGCTTATAACAAGTAGTCATTCCTTCATCGGCAAAGGCATTCACAAAAGTTTTGGCTGTAGCAGCAACTTTTTCTGGGTCATTTGAAAAACTACGGCCCAGTTTACCAATAATACCCTCTTTCTCATTTAGATTAAGATCAACAACTGGCGCAAAATTAAGGTTAAACCCTAAATTTTTTAATGTAGAAGCCATTTTCTTGGCCTCCAATTTTAATTCTTGAGTGGAAAGCAAAGCTAGGTCTGAAGGCCTTTTAGTTTGAGAGCAACCTTCAATATTTTTTAACCTATCAACAGCGCCACCCTCATAATCAATAGCAATAAATAAAGGTAAATTACTATTTTCTTGATTTAAATGCGCATAATACTTTAGCTGGGATGTTAGTGTTTTAATTTGAGCTTGGTTAATTAGATTCTTACCAGCCTTTTGTGCAGCAATATCATAATCAAAAAGAATAACACCACCAATAGATTCATCCGACAACCAAGATGCAACATCGCTGTCATCATTAATGGCTGTACCAGAAAAACCCATAATGAGCATTTGTGCTATTTTTTGTCTTAAATTACTCACAAATAAAGACCCTTTTAAAAAATAAGACAATCATACACAAGCTAACTTGCTAGGGCTAATAAAATTTAGAAAAACAAAAGATAATGACTATTCTGCTTTAGCTGGCGGAATAGCTGGTATATCTTTGAAATTACATTGACAGGTTCCACTAGCCTCAGGAGGCAGTGGTACTGCAGCAAAATCAGCAGGGAAACAAACGGAAATTTCCCATGCAGACTGAGCCTTACCAATCTCTTCAGGTAAAGTCCAATAGCGAAGAGCCATATAGCTTTTTCCCTCTTCTGTTTTCCAAAAAACAGGTTGGTAAGTGGCTTCATACATTAATTTTTGTGAAGGCTGGCATTCGAAGGTTTGTCTTACCCATGGCTTGCCTTTTGGCAACACCACGGTCATAACTTCTTTGTTATCAATCGCATCCATCACTTTAATATTCACATCATAGTTCTGCCAGCAACTGTCTTTGGCCGCAGTAAAATAACAGGTAAAAGCAAATGTATTTAGGCTAAAGCCTGCCAAAACGCATGAAAAAAACAACCTTTTCATATTGCCTCTCCATCCAAACTGGTTAATTAAAGTATATATCCAAGTTTCTTCAAAAAGCGAGAATTAAATGTAGCCAAGATGGAGGCTATTCGAACTGTAATCCGGGAGAAGAAACAAAGGATTTCGCCCTCACAAGGGATTTACTTATTAAGCATTTCGCTCATTTTATCATTCTTAACTTCAGCAGGAATCTATCCTGAAT
>JAIUOG010000088.1 GCA_020161725.1 Pseudomonadota bacterium | reverse complement strand
CGTAAAGGTCATCATTTTTGAAATTTTTTGCATAGCCATCTTAATAATAAAGGGAAGTTCTTTTGCTCCATGTTGGCGAGCTGTTTCTGCATGCTGACTTTCGTCTTCATACATTTGATTAAGTATAGCCTTTGTTTTTTCATCTTGTTTGGGCAAGACAGTTAAATGTTTTTGTAAATGCGCCCCTACTTGCACCTCTGTTTCGGCAACAAAGCCAAGGCTCCATTTATCGCCTGCTAGCCCTGCTGCTGCTCCCAATATAAAAGAACCAGCATACCAAAAAGGATTTAGGATGCTTGGTTTTGCTTTTAATTCTTTTAGGCGTTCTTCACACCAGGCTAAATGATCAATTTCTTCAATCGCAGCCTTTTGCATTTCTTCTTTAACGCTATCTAATTTGGCTGTTAAGGCCTGCCCTTGATAAAGAGCTTGAGCACAGACTTCACCGCTGTGGTTGACACGCATGAGTCCTGCGATATACTTTTTTTCAGCAGTGTTTAAAATGGGCTCATTAAATTGCTTCGCTGGCGAAGGGCGTTCTGGTTTGGCATTTTGTGAGGCGGGTACCAAAACTCTTAAGGTTTTGTCCACATGTGAAATAAAATGTTCTATATTAAACACAGTTATCTATCTCAATTTCGATTTATTTAATGGTATCTCGATTGCCGGAATGCCGCAAATATTAGTCACGTTTTCGCTTCAAATAATGGAATGAGGACATACTCTTGTGAGATTCAATGGCTGTTTTAATTAATGGGGTTTAACATGAAAAAAATTTTATCGATAATTTTATTGCTTGCATTTAATTTTAATGCTTTAGCTGACTGCACTAAAATTAAAGCAGACTCAGTAAAAGACGTTATTTTTCTTTATAAAAAAATCAACAAAAATGAAGTTTATTATATTCCTTTCGCAAGATTAAAAGATAACCAACTAATTAATGCCAATAATATTCAATTGGATAAGGCAACCACCATCTATTTTTTAAAAAATGATAAACCGCTTGATCTAGAATTTAGTACCGATTTTGATGAAAATGGCTGTCATTCAGTGGCTAAGGCCACTCTCAATGAAGGCAATAAAAATGAATTTGAGATTTTTGCAACACAACCGATTGCTAATCAATTTAGTTTTAATCCAAGCAAAGAAGAGTCTTTACAGTTTTCATCAAAGATAGATACGCCTTGCTCACAAGCTAAACCCAATTACAATCAAGACGGCATCATGACCTGTGATGCAAGCCAGTTAATTGCAGTGAGCCATTTAATGGGGCAAAAACAATTTTGGTACAGCAAACAATACCGATATGCTTTAGGTTTTGCTGTTTCATCAGTGGATGCCAAAGGGCAGTTAAATGAGATAGCCTCTGATTGCAGTTATTGTGCAGATTAATCTGTTTCGTATCAGCGATACTAAGCACCTCTTCTTCTCTCCCCCTACGCCCCACGACTTGCTCGGGGGGGGGCAGGTTGGCTCAAATTAGGGGTAATAAACTCAAAAGATAGGCTTGACCTGCCTTCAGGATACCGCGGGCAAGCTGCGGTACGTGAGGATAGTAGTAAGGTATAAGCCTTTACATAGAGAATCATAAACAAGCAGACATTAAATTTATATCCTATGCTTTAACTTGAATTTCACTAATTAAACCCTACTTAATTTTTATAAGACTAATTTTGGGAGGGAAAATGAAGCATGTTTTAGCAGTCTACCCTGCTCCTCAATCGCATTGGGTGGGAAATGGTTTTCCAGTTCGTTCACTATTCTCCTACAGCAATCATGGCAGGCACTTAAGCCCTTTTCTTTTATTAGATTATGCTGGCCCTAAAGATTTTTCACCCGCTGATAGACCCCGCGGCGTTGGTGAGCATCCCCATCGTGGTTTTGAAACAGTAACCATTGTTTACCAAGGTGAAGTTGCTCATCGTGATTCGACCGGCAAAGGCGGAGTCATTGGCCCAGGGGATGTGCAATGGATGACTGCCGGTGCTGGAATATTACATGAAGAATTTCATTCGCCCTCCTTTACTCAAAAAGGAGGCATGCTTGAAATGGTGCAGCTTTGGGTCAATTTGCCTGCCAAAGATAAAAATACTCCTCCTACTTATCAAGCGATCCAAAGTCAGAATATTCCCAATATCGATTTACCAGGAGGAGCTAAGCTCCGCCTTATTGCTGGCGATTTTGAGGGACAAAAAGGAGCAGCTCATACTTTTACCGCAATGAATGTGTGGGAGCTATACTTGCCTCAAGGTGTTTCTAGCCATTTACACCTTAAAGCAGGATGGTCAGGCGGTTTGGTTATTCTTAAAGGTCACTTAAAAATAAATAATAGCGTAGCAGCCAATCAAAGCGAATTAGTTATCTTAGAGAAAGAAGGCAATGAGATTTTTTTAGAAGCAGAAGAAGATAGCCTTGTTTTATTACTTTCAGGAGAATCAATCGATGAGCCACTTGCTGGTTATGGCCCTTTTGTGATGAATTCTAAGGAAGAAATTAATCAAGCGATAGATGATTTTAACTCAGGGAAATTTGGCCAAATAGCGCCAAAATAGGAGATTGCCATGGGGAATAAATATAGTCGTTTAGATAAGGAAAAAGCAGCTTATTATTGCAGGTATTGTGACCGAAGTGTGCGTTGCCTTCCCTGCCTTATCAGCCATTGAAGAGGATTTTGATGTGTTTGTGGTAACGGATGCGTCAGGTACTTTTAATGAAATGACAAGAAATGCTGCTTGGCAGAGAATGAGCCAAGCCGGTGCAGAGTTAATGTCCTGGTTTGCTGTTGCTTGTGAATTACATCGTGACTGGCGTAATGATGTTGAAGGTTTGGCTACCTTATTTGCAAATCATATTCCAGATTATCGCAATTTAATGACAAGCTTTGATCAAAAAAACTAAAGTTGTGCTACGGTTTGAGTCAGTGTTGCTATCCTAATACCAAAGGCTACCAGCACGGCTCCCATTGCTTTGACTATATAAAATTGGATTCGATTTAAATTCTTTTTAACGGTCTTATGCGTCATTATCATGCTTAAACCACTAAACCAAAGCATATGAATTGCTGCAATTTCAAAACCATAGGCCATTTCAAACCACAAAGAATGTCCAGGCTTAACAATTAACGTGAAAAAAGCAAGCAAAAACATGATGGCTTTCGGGTTTAAAAGATTGCATAACAGACCTTGGTTGAACGCCTGCCACGAAGAAATAGACGCTCTTTCTTGGCTATTATCTAATTTTGCCGCCTCCTGTTTAGCTAATAAGCCTTTAATACCAATATAAATTAGATAAGAAGCGCCAAGGTATTTAATAACACTAAAGGCCAATAAGGATTGAGAAATAATAAGAGCAAGGCCAAGAATGCAATAAATAGCATGAATCACTAAGCTTAAAGAAACACCAAGAGCGGTATAAATGCCAGCTCTTCTAGAATAAAGTAACGAATTTTTAGTGACTAAGGCAAAATCAGGACCTGGTGAAATGGCCGCTAATATAATTAAAAGACTAATCGAGAAAAACTCTTGCATGGCTCACCTTATTGTCTAATTAAACGTTTATTTTTATTGTCTAAAGAAGTCGGTTCGGTTGAACGATAAGGATTAATGTCTAATCCACCTCTTCTTGTGTAACGGCCGTAAACAGTTAATTTTTCTGGCTTACAATGATTCATAAGATCAACAAAAATACGTTCGATGCATTGTTCATGAAATTCATTATGGTTACGAAAGGAAATAAGATATTTTAATAAACCTTCGCGATTTATTTTTTTCCCCTTGTATGCGATTTGCACAGAGCCCCAATCAGGTTGATTGGTAACTAGGCAATTTGATTTTAATAAATCAGAATATAAAACTTCTTCAACTAGTTCGTTCTCGGTAGATAAAAACGAAGGTTCAACCAAATAATAGGAACATTCAATATCCAAGTTATCGAGCGATTCACCTTGAAAATCATCAATTTTTTGCCATTTCCGAGCTTCCTCTAGGGAATAAATTCGAATAAAAACGTTCGCCTGAATGCGCTCTTCTATGTCTTTTTTAACAAGAGCTTCTAAGGCTTTAGCGTCTTTAATTTTAGTGTTGTTGAAAGAGTTAAAATAAAGCTTTAATGATTTGGACTCAATTATATTAGGAGAAAGACAATCATAGATTATCTCAGCAGTGCCAACCATCGGCTTGCCCTTTTCATTTAACCAGGAAAGTTCGTAATGATTCCAGCAATCAAAACCAACAAAGGGTAGTTTTTGAGGATCAATGCCTATTTCTCGCCTTTTTTCAATGCGGGGAATGGGGAAAAGTCGTTCGGGGTTATAGCTTAAGTCGTAATCTGATTTTTTACCTAATTCGGATTGATTTGTTAAGGTTTCTGCTAATACGAAGTCAGTCATAAGGGGCTAATGTTTTTATCCATGTTGGCAAATTATACCATTTCTCTAAAATAATGCTTAATAAAATTAAATGGCCTTTTTAAACTTAACGGCATATTTTTTAAAAACGCTATTCAAAATACTGTTCTTTGTGATACAATTTTGAACATTTTTTTTGTATGGATGTGAGAATGTTTCAATATAATCGTTTTTGGCACTTTTGGTCGCAAGTAAATAATCGGCATTTCAGTAGAGCCTTTTGGTTCTCTCTTTTCGCAGCCTTGCCTTTGATTGCGGGTGCCGTATTTTTTCCTCCTTTAGCAGCGGTAATTGTAGCTATCCCTTTCCTTGTAATTAGTGTAATGGCTATATTTAAGCAGTTTTCTAATTTTTTCTATAATCGTCAAAATCAAAAATTGGCAGAAATCAAGGCTGAAACTCAAGATGATGCATTGAAAGGAGAAATTGATTTATATTTAAATCGTCGTGCTATATGCCCCCAATCGTTACTGGATGGCCAACATATAATCCTACCCCAGGAGACTGCAAAAATGTCTAATGCTGTGGCTATGGCGCCCCTTCTTTTATCAAAAGAACAGACGCTAACCTTTCGCCAAGCTTCTACAGGTCTTCCTCAACGTAATGCTGGTTTCCAAGTTAGAGGTGAAACAGACCAATTATATGTTAAAGAGATTCAAGCTGAAGATGGGTTGTCGGAAGTTGCTGCCCGAGAAATGGCTGAAATTTTGGGTTTTAAAGATTTAATTCCTAACAATACCTTAGCAACAAAAGAGGCGTTGCCTGCAGTGGGTAAACCTACACCGAGTAAAGGTTTTATTCGTTCACAAGAAACAATACAGTCTTATATCGATGGGGAAAATGATAAACGAGATGAAAACAATAAGATAAAAAATACCCCTGCCGTTCAAGCGGCCGTTGCTAAATTTATATTTAATCTAAAAACGGCGGTCTATCGTAATAAAGTTCAGCAAGGACAAAAAATTCAATTGTTACATGCGCAAAAATTGGTGCCGGATGCAATAGATGGCGCGGCATTAGTTAGTCAAATGTCAGGATTTTCAAGGGATGTAGATGTAAAATTTATTGAGGCCCAGAGCAGAGGAGAGCCAATTATGGAGCCTCAACCTGATCCATCTGAGCAGAAAAAAGCGATAGAAACAATAAAAAAAATTAATTTTAAATCGTTTCAGAAAAATTTTTTATTGCAGCTAATCTTAGGTTCGCAAGACGCAAATCCAGGAAATACACTGCTTAGCGATACTTCAGAGGGTATATTTCTTCATAGTATTGATCATGAAAGGATTATGCCCGAAGATAATTATAATGTAACAAAAAAAATACCATTCGCAATACCTGGTGAAAATGGAGCCCAACCTGAGCTAGAAGTGGAAAATCTCTTCCCCATCCGTTTGTGGTTGGCTGGTTTGCCACAGGCTAATCTTCCTTTTACAAGAGATCTAATTGAAGAAATGCTTAACTCTTTATGCCCTCAGCGTTTGCTTGCTTATCATCAGCAAAAAAAGCTTTACTCAGCTAAAGCTATTGGTGCTCAGTTAGATAGAATTCTTTTAATTAAAAATTGCTTTGAAGAAGAAATGAAGAAGTCAGAAATAAGTTTGACGCCTAAGGCCTTATTTTTAAAATTGATAAATAATCATCCTACCTATACCTTTCTTAAGGAAGAATCTGGTTTGAGTGATTTGCATACTTTTATGCTCTTAGGACAAATCCCAGAGGCAGCAGATCTAAGCCTGTTGAGACACCCTTTAGAATATTTTCCTATTATTAAAGCTCAAGTAAAAATGACATTAAATATGATGAATGGTGAGGATCCCATGACACGGACTGACTTTGAATCTTCTGCTGTAAGAAATTTATTATTTTTCTCTCAAGTTGAAATAGTGAAGCATGAGACTTTGGGTATGGCACCTATTTTAGAAGAGGCAGAACAAGCAGTTTGCCCTTCTCCGTAATATCTTTCTCCTGGATGTGTAACTAAGAAATGCACATCCAGGAGAAAATTTGTAAGAAGTCAGCCCTATTCATGAAACGGGCAGATGTGCCAAATAGGGCCGTTTTATGAATAGAGCTAACCTCAAACCAAAAATTTTTACTAATCCCCTAAGGTTTAAATCCCACAAAGGTTGGGAAAATATTTCTACTATCGTGGATAATTTTGATATCAATAAAACCTGCTTTTTCTAATAATGAAACCATCTCATTAGTAGTACAGAAATTAGCCCAGGGTGCTTGTAGGATTTTAGCGAAAATACTGGCCTGCCTTGCTAAAGCCTTAAGATCGATATTTTCCATGCGCCATTCACATTTTTCACTAATGGAGGGAGGCGTTAAGGCTGATGTAATTAAAGCACCACCCGGTTTTAGTGTTTTTAATAGATTCTTATATAGGGCAATAATTTTCTCTTGATTTGGTTCATAAATATTAAGGCCATTCGAGGCTATCAAATCAAATTCATTTTCCGCTTTTAAATCCCAGCCATCTTCTTGTCTGCATTCGAGTGGAATTTTTGAATCTAGCTGTTTGGCTAAAGCTTTTGATAAAGAAAAAACGGCCCCATCTAAATCAATGTTAACAAATTTGAAATTTTGTTTTTTTAGCGGCAATTTATCTTCTAGGGTTAACAAATCAGCCGCCATACCACCGGGCATCGATGCTATTGTAATATTGGTTTGCTGAGTATTCTCTAAAAAAGCAAGCATTTGATTTTGAAAATGGCCGAAACGTTCGCGCGTTGCTTGAATAACAGGCGACTCTTCAAGCAGAAATTTTTCTACTTCATTCGTGATTGGATAATGTTTATACCCAAGAATACAATAATAAGTCCACCAGCCACTTAAAGCGCCATTATTCGCAATTAAAAAGCGCCCAAATTCAGATTGAGCTAAAGAAAAAGCAGTATCAATAATCTCTTTTTTAGCATCAACACTAAGCGTATTATCCTTTGCAATATTTTTTTCTATCGCATCCAACCGATCTTTAATTTCGTCAAGACTGAATTGTTCTTTAGCTGGAGTATGGGTTAAGACTTTATCGTTTAAAACGGGTTGATATTTTTCCTTACTTAGCTTTTGCAATAAATCCATTGTATTCAATCCTGTTATTTTCTTATAGGAGGCTGTTAGGTTCTTCTGGAATCGCTATGCCCTCATTCCTGAGCTCAGCATTGATATTTTTGATAGCGGTTGTATCCCAAAAACCAAAGATTCGATGATTGCCAAGTGCTTTTCTAACACCCGCATCAAGCCTAACATCTTTAACATTCTTAGCAAGAGCTGTTGTTAATGCGGCCCATACTTTATCTGCTTTTGTTTGATTTCTGATAGAAAATAAACTAGCGTCATTTAGCTCAAATCGTGCGACCTCTTTCAGAATATCTTGTACATCTTTTCTTGCCATGACATCATCTTGATTATTAGTGCTGTTTTCTCTATTAGAGTCCGTTGATTCAGTAGAGCTTTCTTCTTTATTTCCTGATGAATAAGAAGGTGAGGGTAGCTCCTCTGTTAATCTAGCTTCTTCGGTTGCTGTTGGTAAAATAATGCAGGCCTGGTGTTTTTCCACCAATAAACTAAAAAGATTAGCGACAAAGCCTCCGTGAGAAGGAAAGTGCTCTTCTTGTCTTTCCGCTGGATCAAAGGCTCTGAAAATAGCTTCTGCAAAAAGGGCATCTCCATTAAGGTCGGCATCAGTATTTTTGAGTAATTTAAAATGATGTTGTACCACCAGCCAAAACTCTAAGGGGTTGATGGATACTGTTGAATCAATAAGTCCTTGGCTGATGAGGTTTTCTATAGACTCCGTCTCTCCCTTTGTGTGATTATAGACTTTCTCCTCTTTATAAGCATCTCTAGTAGCACCTTGCACATAGCGTTCATTTAATTTTGCAGTTATGGCATTGAGTCTCTCTGTAAAATCGTTATATTCAGGGGCTGATGCAAGAATCCAAGAAAACTTATCAAATTGATCTTCTGGTACTTCTAATTCTAATTTGTCATTAAAGCTTGAAAAAAGCGCTTGTTGAGACTGTGATTCTTTAAAAATACCTTCGGCAATAGCTTGGGCTCGAATTTTATTCCAATGTTGTATAATAACTAGATCATAAACATGCGCATTGCCCGTATTAGGTATACTTACAGCTTCATTACATAGGTCTTTAATTAAAGTTAAAAGTGTAGTCATTTTTTCTTGCCTTTTTGTTAGATCTTTTCCATCTGTAATAGATGCACCACTATTCTGCTTATTTTCGTTATTTGCTAATGATTCAGTAGTTGTTGGCATAGTAGTAGGGCTTGGGTGCAGTGATATTGATTGCTGTGCTTTTAATCTAGCCTCTTCTGCTTGAGGTGTTAATTCTTTTTTATCTTTTTCAATTAAAGTTATAAATTTTGGATTGTCTTTAAAAAGTTGGTTTCGATTATCGCTAGACATTAATTTCTTGATAAATTCTTCAATTTCCTTTGGCGATAATCCTAATTCGTTGGCATTTTTGTTTTTCTTAATTTTAGCCCCTCTTTCTCTAAAAGATTGGGTATATTTTAAGTAATATTCGCCAGGTATACTTTTTTCATGGCAAAATACATCTGCATGTAATTCCCAATCCTTAGTTTCATAAACATGTGAGCCAAAGCCTTGGATTTTAAAGTTTTTTGATTGCGTTGCTCCATGTTGGCACAAAAGCATAAATAACTCAGGGTACTTCCAATAAATTGCTAAATCTATAGGATAACGCGCCTTACTTGGATCCTCATCGTCTCCTTTGTTCGTATCGCAACCATTTTCAATTAATAAATAAGCGATATAAAAAGATGCTTTTTTTAGGGCTAACATTAAAGGTGTATTACCGGCACCGGCATTTTCATCGGCTTTATCTAGCAAATCTTTTCTATTTTGCTTTACCGATTCTTCAATTAATAGAACAGCTAGAGGGATATTGTTTAAGGCAATTGCTGTTAAAAGCGGGGTATTTTTAACGTCAGTGCCGCCTTCGGGCGCATTCGTGTTAAGCTTATCTGTTAGACCTATATCGGCTCCGTGCTCTATTAATACTTTTGCTAACTCAGCAGCATTTTCCTTTTCTGCAATGCAATGTAATAAAGGATAAGAGGTATGAGTATTATTGCCAGAAACATCAAAGAGAGAATAATCAATAAATTGGTTGGGATCTAAACCTTCCTTTTCAATTAGCTCTGTTAACTGAGCGGGTGTAAGAGGTTCTTGAATTATTCTTTTAATAAGAGTTTCATTATCGAATATCATACTAATTCCACTTTATTGTTCAAATTATGATCATTATAGGTTTTTTTTGTGAATTTGAAAAGCAATTGGGGGCAAATCTTTTGATAGTGGATTTTCTTTTAATACCCTTATCAAAAGGCCTGGCCCCTAAATTCTAATTTATTTAGCAATGCTATTATCAAAGGTCTTATTCTAATTTTTTAAAATTGTATTTAAAATGCACCTTTATTGGTATAACCTATTATCATAAAATGGCTAACTCTTTAGTGAAATTTTTTTTGATTCTTTAAGAATAAAACGAATAATCAAACCGAGAATTAGCTATAGCTAAAAATAAAAGGGTGCATAATGATATCTGAAACCAATGAGTTAATTTGTTATAAGCAAACTGATATTGACAGCCAGGGGAAATTGAAATTTTTTCTTGAAAAACACAGCACTAAAGAAGGAACCTGGGGTAAGCTTTTA
>JAIUOG010000087.1 GCA_020161725.1 Pseudomonadota bacterium | reverse complement strand
TAACTTAGGCTCTATCAATTTACCGGCTCATATCGAAAAAGGTAAATTAAACCGCGAAAAATTAAAGCGCACGATTACCACTGCCATTCGTATGTTAGATAACGTGATTGATATTAACTATTATTCTGTTCCACAGGCACGTAACTCTAACTTACAACATCGTCCTATCGGTCTTGGTTTAATGGGCTTCCAGGATGCACTTTATGAGTTAAAAATTAATTATACTTCTGCCGAAGCAGTTGAGTTTGCAGACGAATCGATGGAATTAATTAGTTATTATGCTATCGAAGCCTCTTCAAACCTGGCTAAAGAAAGAGGTAGTTATTCTACTTATGAAGGCTCTTTATGGTCGAAAGGCATTTTACCAGTTGATTCTATTAACCTTCTTCAACAAGCGCGTGATCAATATCTACAACAAGATAGAAAACAACGACTTAATTGGGAAGAGTTAAGAATTAAAGTACGTACTCAAGGTATGCGTAACTCAAATGTGATGGCAATTGCTCCTACAGCGACGATTTCTAATATCTGTGGTGTTTCGCAATCCATTGAGCCAACGTACCAAAACCTCTACGTAAAATCGAATCTGTCAGGCGAATTTACAGTAGTTAACCCTTATTTAGTGGCTGAATTAAAAGCATTAAATCTTTGGGATGAGGTTATGGTTAACGATCTTAAATATTTCAACGGTAGTGTGCAGCCAATTAACCGCATTCCAGCAGAGTTAAAAGCACGGTTTGCAACCGCCTTTGAAATTGATCCACGTTGGTTAGTTGAAGCCGGTTCTCGCCGTCAAAAATGGATAGATCAGGCTCAATCCTTGAATATTTATATGGCACAACCTTCTGGTAAAAAACTAGATGAATTATATAAACAAGCTTGGTTGTCTGGTTTAAAAACCACTTACTATCTACGCAGTCTAGGTGCCTCTAACGCAGAGAAATCCACTGTGACTGATGGCGCTTTAAACGCGGTTAAAATAGAAGAGGCACCTAAGGTGTGCTCTATTCTCGATCCTGATTGTGAAGCTTGCCAATAGTATGATTTTAGGAGAATTGAATGAACGAAAATAATAATATCCATCAAGAACTCAACACTAACAATCAAGTGGGTGCTACTGGTTTAGAAGCGCCTGAGTTAGGTGCTAAACGCATCCATGTTGATGATAAAGCAATGATCAACTGCCGTGCTGACCTTAACCAATTAGTTCCTTTTAAATATACTTGGGCTTGGGATAAATATTTAGCAGCTTGTGCAAATCATTGGATGCCCAATGAAATCAATATGAGTGCAGATATTGCCTTATGGAAAGATCCAAATGGCCTAACTGAAGCTGAGCGCCTTATTGTAATGAGAAACCTTGGTTTCTTCTCTACAGCGGATTCATTGGTTGCCAATAATTTAGTGTTAGCTGTTTATCGCCATATCACTAACCCCGAGTGCCGCCAATATCTACTTCGCCAAGCTTTTGAAGAAGCGCTACATACTCATGCTTATCAATACATCATTGAAAGCCTTGGTTTAGATGAGGCAGCTGTATTTAATATGTACCGTGAAATTCCATCGGTTGCGACTAAAGCAGCTTGGGCACTTCCTTTTACTGAAAGTTTAGGTGACCCTAATTTCCATACGGGTTCAATTGAAGATGATCAACGTTTATTACGTGATCTTATTGCCTTCTACGTCGTTTTCGAAGGTATTTTCTTCTATGTAGGCTTCACTCAAATCTTATCGATGGGCCGTCGTAACAAGATGGTTGGAACGTCAGAACAATTCCAATACATTTTACGTGATGAATCCATGCATATGAATTTTGGTATTGATGTTATAAACCAAATTAAAATTGAAAATCCTCATCTATGGACCCCTGCTTTTAAAGAAGAAATAATTGAGCTTGTTAAGGGTGGCGTTGCTTTAGAATATCAATATGCTAAAGACACCATGCCACAGGGTATTTTAGGTATGAATGCCGAGATGTTTGAAGAATATCTCCATTTCATTGCTAACCGCCGTCTAAACCAAATTGGTTTACCAGAACAATATCCTGGCGCTGAAAATCCTTTCCCCTGGATGAGTGAAATGATGGATTTAAAGAAAGAGAAAAATTTCTTTGAAACCCGCGTTATTGAGTACCAAGCTGGTGGTACTTTAAGCTGGGAATAAGATTAATTTAAACGCAGCCTCCCTGTTATCAAACTCTTTAAAACAGAGTTTGATAACAGTTTTTATTATTCATAACTAACGCTCTATTCTTCTTGTAAACAAATCAATTTCAAAAATCCTATCATCCAATTTTTTAAAACAAAATGCACTAAAAGAAATTTTTTTGATCATATTGTGCTAAAATGTATGTATATTAATTAAGGAGAATCAATATGAGTTATACTAAGCAAGAAGCTAAAGCGCTTGTGCAACAAATAAAGGATTATAGGCAAAAATTGCAAATAAAGTTAATGGAGAAAGGCTGGACTTTTACTTCAACTTCTGAACTAGAAAAAAAATTACCTTGGGAAATCCAAGAAACTCTTTCAACTTATATATCTAGCCTAGTAGCCAGTCTTCGAGAACATGACATTGACGAAACTACTCTTCTAAAGCAAGGTATTGCTGGAAAAGATGATGAAGATAAATTAGTAGGATCCAAAGTGATTGATCTAAAGCAACTTGAGACTATTTTTAAGAGTATTCAGGGGCTCCTAAATACGAACATTGAGAAGGGCGCAAAAAAACCTAATGAGAACAAAAAGGATAATGACAACTCTAAAAGTTCTTGCTCTATAATGTAAATAAGCAATAATGACCGTTATACTATTTCAATAGCGGTCATTATTATCTCATACCAAATTTAACTCACCTTTTCTTCCAGCGAATTACGAACTCTTGTAATCAACTCTTGAAGTTCTTTTTTCCTCGCCTCATCCAAAGCGACCCCCATAGACTTAAAAAGCCATGAAAGATAACGATAAGCAAGTTCTTCATCCATATTAAATACTGATTTCGACTTACCAGAAGCTTTATATAAAAGAAGCTGCTGATACGATTCTGAAAGAATTTCATCCATAAGAACGCGTTTAAAAAAATCCTTTAACCAGCCAGTCTCTTCACCTGATATTTCAATAGAGCGACGAGCCTTACGTAGATTGGCGGTAACCTGTTCATGCCAGGGCATAATAGTCTGACAAGCCAGATTAAATGCCTCTTCTGATACGGCTTCTTTTTCATAAGCAAGCCAGAAACAGTACAATAAAAGATTGACATTCGCACCCTCTTTATCTTGTAAAGAATGGCAAATCTCTTGAATTTGATTCGCTTTAAATACTTTTAAGGAAAACTGCCAAAAAGGATTATCGAGGGGAGAAATTGTTGTTGAAGTATCAAAATAACTCATATTAAAACTCCTTTTACTCAATTTTTATAATAAAATTTTACTTTGCTTGTCTTAGTTCAGCTAAAAGCATTAGAGCATCACTTAGGCTAACCCGTTTATTTAAAGTTAAATAAGCTTGCAAATGTTCTTTTAATTGCTCTATTTCCGCCTCATTTGCGCCTGAGGCAAGAACTAAATTATTAATATGAAGTCTCATATGCCCCTGCACAATCCCATCTGTGCATAAGGCTGTCAGCGCTCCAAGATTTTGTACTAGCCCCACGGCAGCAATCACTCTCGATAGCTCATTGCAGACTCAATTTTCATCATCTGTAAACAGAGTTTTGCAGTAGGATGTAGCGCTGTAACTCCACCGACGATACCAACAATGATAGGCGCTGTAAGTTCGCCTGTTAATACGCCATTTTGATAATGCCATGTAGTTATTGACTGATATCGTCCCCCTCTACAAGCATAAGCATGTATGGCCGATTCCACAGCACGCCAATCATTTCCTGTCGCAATCACAACGGGATCAATACCATTCATAACCCCTTTATTATGGGTAGCCGCTCGATAAGAATCAAGCTCTGCAAAAAGCGAAGCTTCCTGTAAACGATGCCCTAACTCGGATTCAACACCTTCAATAATAACCTTAGCTGTTGTTAATTTTTGGTCATTTAAATTGGATAAAATGCACATGGTTACCTGTTCACCAGTTAAGGCTTCCAATGGTTCTTTAAGAAATTCTAAAATTTGGTTAATGAGATTAGCGCCCATAGCATCGCAACTATTAAACATCAAATGAATAATAGCCATATCCTTTGCACCCTCTCTTGGCATATGGCGTAAGACTAAATCAACTACACCGCCCCCCCTCTGAACCATATTACTAGCAACTTCACGATTTGCTCTATCAATAAGGGCCTGCCGATTATCTTCGAAAATTTGCGCAAAACGTTGATAATCTTGCACCTCTGCTAATTGGATTTGGCCAATGATCACATTACCCTTCACTTCGGTTTCTATCCTGCCCTGCTGCTTTATCCATTTGGCCGTTTTAGATAAGGCTGCGATAATCGAGGTTTCTTCTACTGCTAAAGGAATCACATAATCTTTTTGATCTATCCTAAAATTAGTAGCCACACCTAAGGGTAATTGAAAATAGCCTATTGAATTTTCAATCAATTTATCAGATAAATCTAAACGATATAGTCCTCCCTTAGATAAATAATCAATATCATTTTGGTTTAAAACACCTAAGGCTAATAAACGCTCAAAACGTTGCCTGGCATCTAATTTGGAAAAACCTTGTAACAAGTCATTCATATTTTCTAAAGACATGGCTGCCCTCTTAGTCGTGTAAGACACGACTTTCAGTACAAAACATTACTACTTTAACTTAGATGCCATCAGGGTTAGGCGAACAATTAACGATCGCTATTCTTAGCAAATCCAATAAGAATAGCGATCATTAAAGGTTACTTCATTGTATTTAATAACTCATACATTGAAATCGCGCAATCTGCTGATTGGACACCTTTATGGCCATGTTTTCCGCCAAGTCTGTCCCAAGCTTGCTGCTCATTTTCAGTAGTGAGTACCCCTAAAATAACTGGAATGTTATGGTCTAATGCTACCCGAAGACAACCCTGGCCAACCAAATCGCAAACCATATCATAATGGCTAGTGTCACCACGAATAACTGAGCCTAAGGTAATAATCGATTCTACTTTTTTTTGCAAAGCTAAACGCTGTGCTAAAAGAGGAATTTCTATCGCCCCTGGCACTTCATATAGATAAATATCTTTATCTTCAAAACCTCGTTTACGCAATTGTGCAACAGCACCTTCTTGCAAGGCCTGTGTAATTTCACTATTAAATAAACTAGTAATGATAGCAATAGGGAAAGACTTCACCGGTTTTAAGTTTTCGGTTAAATTCGTCGGTTGCATGTGTTAGCTCCATCATTTTAATTGTTAAGAACTGTAATCAGTTTTGATTCGCAATAATATCCGAACACAACTGGCGCATTGCAATTGCATAATTGACTCAGTTCACTCACTTATTCCTAAAACGGCCACCTAGGCCTTCCCAGGCTTGTGATTCATGCCCTGTAGTCAAAACACCAGTGTATCAAACTCTTTAGCCACATCTTGGCAATCACGGTTGAAAGAAATTTCTATTGAGCCAGAAACTTCAACAACAGCAATATCGTCCTCTTTAAACCCTCACTTCCGAAGATGTCCCAGAGCCCCCTCTTGTAAGGGCTCTGTGACTGAACGATTAAAGAGGCTAACTACTATTGCCACAGGAAATGATTCGACAATACCTGTATCTTCTTTCATTTTATAAATATTCATCTGCTCCCTTCAATTAAAGATTTAGGAAGTGTCCTAATCTTTCCTTTTTAGTCTTTAAGTAGAACTGATTTTCATTTGTAGCAGGTATCTGCACAGAAAGACGTTCTTTTACTTCCAGACCATATTTCTCAAGATCTTCAACTTTAGAGGGGTTATTGGTTAATAAACGAATCCTATCAATATTTAAATACCGAAGGATTTGATAAGCAACAGCATAATTTCTTTTATCAACTGGCAAACCTAATTTAAGATTAGCCTCAACGGTATCTAAACCTTTTTCTTGTAGTTCATAAGCTTTTAACTTATTCGCTAAACCAATACCTCGACCTTCTTGACGTAAATAAATTAATACTCCACCTTCTTCTGAAATTCGCTTCATTGAATGCTCTAATTGTGAACCACAATCGCATTTACAAGAACCAAACACATCGCCTGTTATACATTCAGAATGAATACGAACAAGAGGAGGATTATTTTTATTAACTTGCTCTTTAATAAGCACAAAATGCTCTGAATTGTCTAATTGATTAGTAAAAACAGTCATTAAAAAGCCTTTGTAATCACGTAAAGGTAAATGAACTGTTGCCTGAGCCTCTATTAGCTTTTCATGGCGAATACGATATTCTAAAAGCGCTTTAATCGTTACCATAAGTAAGCCGTGTTCTTTAGCAAAAACTTCAAGCGTATCACGGCGGCTCATCGTACCATCTGTATTCATAATCTCACAGATTACAGCAGCAGGCGTTAAACCGGCTAATTTGGCTAAATCAACACTACCTTCTGTTTGACCACCACGCTCCAATACACCTCTATCGCGTGCTCTTAAAGGGAAAATATGTCCGGGAGATATTAAATCACCAAATTTAGCTTCTTTCGAGATCGCAGCTTCAATTGTTCTGGCTCTATCGTAAGCAGAAATACCGGTAGTAACCCCCGTAGTAGCTTCGATAGATACAGTAAAAGCAGTACCAAAAGGAGAGCCATTTTTAGAAACCATCATAGGCAAATTAAATTTATCGATTAAAGAACCCTGCATAGCTAAGCAAATTAATCCTCTGCCATGTACAGCCATAAAATTAATGGATTCAGGTGTTGCAAATTCAGCAGCAATACATAAATCACCTTCATTTTCTCTATCTTCATCATCCATTAAGATGATCATTTTACCTGCTTTTAGAGCAGCGATAGCTTCTTCTATTGATGAGAATGAATTATTTGACATTTTTTAACCCCTATATATCTATAAACTTAATTAATTTAATATAGACAAATTATGAGCTACTATTTGCGCTATATAGTCAAACTCCACATTTACTTTTCTTCCTTTTTTAAAGAATTGAATCGTAGTGTTTTCAAGCGTATGAGGTACAATCATCAATGAAATTTCTCGACCATTGACTTCGTTAATGGTTAAACTAATCCCATCAATCGTAATCGACCCCTTTGGCACAAGAAATTTTCGTTGCTCTTCTGTAAAACCAGCTACTATCAATTCGTTATAATTATCTATCTCTCTCCTTTCCTTGATATAAGCTACTGTATTAACATGACCACAAACATAATGCCCACCTAAACGAACCGAGGCCAACATCGCGCGCTCAATATTCACTGAAGAACCTTCTTTTAATTCGCCTAAGGTGGTTATGTCTAAAGTCTCTGGTGATACATCAAAACAAAGATTATCTCTTGATTCTGGCAACCAAGTTAAACAGGTACCATTGATAGCGATGCTTTCTCCTTCCTGTAAGTCAGTAATGGAAGCACGTACAATGAGTCTATTTCCTGATTTCATCGGCTTATTTGAAACAATCTCGCCCACTTGCTCAATTAGTCCTGTGAACACTATTTTCTCCTCCAATCGAAACAAACCATGCTATTATTTCCCATTGCTGACCAAGTTATTTTGGTTTCCGGCTGCAAATTTAAAAATTTGCTCGGGTAAGCACTAATAGCATCCATTCCTAATATGCTAGGCGCTATATAAATAAAACTTCTGTCAACCAAATTTGCTTCATGCAAGGCTGCAAAAAGAGTAGCCCCTGCTTCTACCCAAACATCGTGATAGCCAAGTTCACCTAGATGATAGATAACCTCTTCTAGATTTAAGCCTTTTGAGGCTTCTGAAACAGCATGATAGTGAACCTTTTCATGCTGATAACTGGGCTCTTTTCCTGGCGAATAATAAATATGGATATTTTTTGCTGAATCAAAAATTTTAGCTTTAGGATTTAGCTGCAAATGACTGTCAAGAATAGCTATATTTTTTGCACATGTTTGCCCATTTATACGCGCATTTAATAAGGGATCGTCATTATTTACTGTACGCATAGACGTTAAAATAATATCTGTCTTTTTACGTTGCTGATGGGTAAAGTTATCACAAATGTCATTGGATATTTTTTGTGCTTGATAATTAGCTTGAGCTATTTTTCCATCTAAAGTTTGTGCAATTTTAGCGGTTACGAAAGGTTTACGAGAATGACGCCAATGCTTGTAACTTTCGTAAAAAGCATTGATTTCTTCCAGAGGCATATAACGGCTTTTAATTCCGTGCTCTGCTAAAATAGATGGCGTATTATTAGACATCACTACAGGATTAGGATCACAATAACCATAAATGACCTCAGAAATTCCACCCTGAGCAATAATCGCATTCACACAAGGCGGTGTTCGTCCCCAATGATTACAAGGCTCCAAAGTTACATAGAGTGTTACTCCATCTAAATTAGGAGGAAGCTGCTCAAAAACAAGAACCTCAGCATGAGCAGTACCTGCCCCTTTATGGAAAGCACGTGCAATAATTTCGCCATTACGAACTGCAACGGCGCCTACACTTGGGTTAGGTGCACATTGTCCGCGCCCAAGGGCAGCCTGTTCTAAAGCTGCTAAAAGAAACGATTTATCCATGTTCATTCTCTTCTTTTTTGATTCCCCTAGTTAAGTGTAGTTTTTTATTTTTATTTTTGTGTAATAATCTGATAAAGATATTTTTAATATTAGTTATTTTTTGAAAAAAATTTTCTCTATCCTCAATAAAAATTACAGTGAAAGCGGTATATTCACTTTTTTACTTACAGGTTACGAAGTAATTAATTATTTATCGATTGATGCTTATTTACCTGCCATGCCTGCTATTGCTAATGAATTCGGTGTTAGCAATCAAACAATGCAATTAACCTTAACTATTTTTTTTCTAGGCAATATTATTGCTCAGTTAATAATAGGGAAACTTTCGATAAAATATGGAAGGCGTACAATACTTTTAAGAGGCGCTGGTTTTTTATTTATAGCAACAACGCTGCTTTCTATCCTAAGTACAAACATTAGCACACTATTCATAGCCCGTTTTTTTCAAGGCGCTGCGGTTACATTTTTCATCATTTCCGGTTATAGCACCGTTCATGCCCTTTATTCGCAAAAAAAGGCGGTTAAAATTATTGCCTGGATGAGCAGTATTTCTATTTTTTCGCCAGTCCTAGGCCCATTACTGGGTGCTTTTATTTTACAAATAAGTAGCTGGAGATGGATTTTTGTAGTTTTATTAATACTAGCTTCTATCTATTTAGCAGGCTTATCTCGTTTTATGCCCGAAACGAATGAAAACCTAAAATCGGAAAAACAACGTGATATTTTTAAATACTATTGGCAAACAATAAAAAATTGGCAGTTCATGAAACCCGCTATAGCTTGGTGCGCTTTATATTCTGTAATGGTTTCTTGGGGTATTGTGAGTCCTTTTTTTGTCATTAAAAACGCACACTACGATGCGATTCATTATGGCCTTATTCAAGCCTTTGTCTTAAGTGCTTTTATTGCAGGTAATCGGCTGGTGGGTTATTTTTTAGAACGATATTCATTGAAATATATCTCGACTATCAGTGCAAGAATTGCAGGCATAGCAGGTATTTTAGGGTTTCTACTTAATCATCTTTTCCCAGATCAATTATTTGCAATTATATTATTTATTTTACCGCTTAATTTTAGCCTAGGCCTCGGTTTTGCAGTGTTTAATCGCCTAGCCATCGAAAATAGTACTAAACCTTTAAGCATTAAAGTGTCTCTTACCTCTTTATTAGTTAATCTTGCTGCATTTTTAACAAGCACCTTAGTAACTATGTTTTTTAGTCAAAATATATTTCGCTATTCTCTTTATCTTTTTATTCTTTCTCTCATAGCCTTTTTCTGTGGCTATTACAGAAAAAATAACACAATAGAGAGGGATCTTAGTAGAGAAAGTGTCTTATAATTCAAAGTAATTTCGGTAATGCAAACTGCAACGTTCACGAAAGAGCAAGGCGTTGAATCTCTCTGCCACCAAGGGCTTTGTTGAATAAATCATTTTCCTCCTCCCCCCGCTTTAACTTCACTACGCACCGCGATTTATTCTCGGGATCCAGTTT
>JAIUOG010000001.1 GCA_020161725.1 Pseudomonadota bacterium | reverse complement strand
CTCATCCCAGCATGAGTCCAAAAACCATAAAAGCAAGTCCTGGTATAACCAGTGTGCTGCTGTTCTCACCCACCACATACGCTGCGCGCCATGGAAGGCTGAAAGCCGAGGCGCGTAGTCCGCGATAGCCTGCGATTTACGCAGACACAACCCCCATACACGCCTGGAACCAAGTATACTATTTTAGAAGCCCAAGGAGGGGTATCAGGGACTTATTCAGATTTGACCAATCCTAATTTACCCTACCTGTTTTTCGATTTAAGTTATGATGCCAATCATGTCTATTTGGATGTTTTTAGAAGTGGTATCGATTTCTCAGCATTGGCTATAACACCGAACCAAATTGCAACCGCGAATGCCATCGAAACGATTCGACCATCGAATCCGCTTTATATTGCCATTGTTAATTTAGATACAGCAGAACAAGCGCAGACCGCTTTTAATTTATTATCAGGAGAAATTCATGCATCAATTATAGGCTCTGTAGTTGAAGAAAGCCGTTACTTAAGAGACGCCATATTTCAACACCTTACGGATGAAAACCTCAAGAATAATGACGGATTATGGTTAAGGACTTATAACGCTAAAACAACACGTGATACCGATAATAACGCCGCAACACTAGATGGAAACAGTTCTGGTTTTTTTATAGGTGTTGATAAGAATATTACTTCTAATTTGAAAATAGGTGGTGTCGTAGGTTATGGTACTCGCCAGGATAGCGTAGCCAATCGACTTTCAAATGCCAATTTACAGCAATTTGATTTTTCCTTGTATTCAGAATACACGCATCAACCTTTTTACCTTCGATACGGTTATGGTCATTTCTGGTACTCTGTCTCCACCCAAAGAAGGGTCGAATTACCCACCTTAGTTAACTATTTGAAGTCTAATTATACACTCTACTCTGACCAATTCTTTGCAGAAATGGGGCTTAAAGGATTATATAAAAGTATTCCAATAGATCCTGTTGCACAAGTTGCTTATATTGAAGCAGGTAATAACCGGTTTAATGAACGTGGTGGAGTAAGTGCTCTAAATGGTTCAGCCAATCAAATGAAAACGCCTGTTACAACATTAGGCTTTAGAAGTAAGGCCACTCTATTTAACTCAGAGAAATTGGGAGTGAATGGCAATGGAATGCTCGGATGGCAACATGTCTATTCCGATACAGTACCTGGTAGTACCATGGTTTTTGCAACAAGTGCTAATTTTTTAATTGGAGGCACTCCAATTGCGAAGGACAGCGCATTAGTGAACGCAGGATTAGAATTTAAAAACCCGCAATATGACTCTTTAAAAATGAATCTATTTTATCAAGGCGTATTTGCAGATAATGTTTCAAATAATAGTATTTTAGTTTCATTAAACTGGGGTTTTAATTAATATTCACGTCAGGGTAACTAAACTTTTTGCGTCAGGGCGCAAGTTCCGGAGCGCTAGGCCAAGTTGGAGTAACTGCTATTGATTTCATTTGTGAGGATGTATCAATACCTTGGGGTTCCCAATCTTTTGGTATTCTAGAAAATAATAGCTTTCCAGATATAGCACCCCAACATTTTCCTTCAAGTGGTGAGCCCGTTGATGTTGCAAAGGCAATATGGGAGTTCATAATAGAAACCCTCTCCGAAACTTCTGATTAAAAAGGGTGATTCGAGAGTATTCAACGAAAACCCTGATAAGAGCCCCTAATTGTCCTTAAGTCGGTTGGCCGTTCCATTACTCCCCGAGCCCCAGACTTTAGAAATTAGCAGTTCTTGACTGAGACCGCCTCATCTTAATAAGATGTATTTTAAATATTTTTATTGGTTGAGATGATGAGAATACATTGGCTGTTAATTGCCGCACTCCTATGGGCAGGGATGATACTCGGTATTTCTTTTTTAGAAAGCTGGGTAAAGTTTAAAACCCCTACTCTTGGCAAACTAGTGGGATTAGAGGTTGGGCGAACTGTGTTTCGCTCCTTTCAACAGGTGCAGATAGTTTTTCTTATCCTAATAATTGCTTGGTATGTTTTAAACGCCCACACTGTGTTATACAACGTATTATTGGGGACTCTCATCAGTGTTGTGTTACTGCAAGTCTTTTGGGTATTTCCAATACTTTGCCAACGTGTTGATGAGTTGGCAAAAGGAAAGAAACCGCCTTATTCTTTTGCTCATACAGTGTATGGAATCGGGGAGTTAGTCAAATTTTTTGTTCTTTTGGCTTTAGGAATTCAGGGGTGTGAGATAGTGCTTACTTAGTTTTCAATAAGTGTGAATACATCTATTTCTTTATATTTTTTCTATAATGAAGATAAAGCATGAGGTTTTGGCCAATGCAGTTAATATTTCGTTTTCTAATCATTGAAGAATCTATGGCCTCGCGTATTGTGATTCGTGACCAGTTCTCTCGTTTAAATCAACATGTAGACTTAGTATCTACAATGGATGAAGCGCTAGAACGAATTACATTTATGCCGTACGATATGATTTTAATAGACAGTCATTTTTATCATTTATTGAGGACAATGAATTTTACCGCCTCGATTCCTGAGCATCATAAAATGACTCCTTGCCCTTTTATCGGTATTCTGGCGAACAATAACGTTAATTTATCTTATCACGAAGTAGCAGAGGATTATCTTTATTTTTCCAAACCCTTTTCACCAGAAAAGACCGTACAAATCATTGATTACCTTAAAGCCTCTTTGAATTCTTCACGAAAATAAATACCCCCGCCAATTTAAAATCCAGGCCAACCATCTTGAAGCAATCTATAATTATGTTTGTGTATTCAACGAATCATCATTTATTCTGTAGAAATAGAATTTACAAAAATCATTGATTGAATCAGCCAAGAGAATCAAACAATAGCGCTATTATCTGGTAAAGGAGGATACTTATGAGAATCCATAAAGTTTCAGCATGTGCATTCATCATGACGTGGACAATATATGCAAGCAGTGTTTCTTTTGCTGCAAACAAGACTAATGCAGTCCCCATCAAACAAAAACTAATCTCTGTAACTGATAATCCCTTTGGGCCTACAGTACTAACAATGAAAGATGGAACTAGAATAATTAAGAATAAGAATGGCTCATCAGTTCAAATATACCCCGATGGATCTTTATTTATAATTAACTCCGATGGTTCTACGATACAAAAAAATTATTGATAACCTAATTATATTTTTTAAGTTTTTTTAAATTTCGTTATTAATGAAGATGCTCTTATTCTAGGTGAATCATAATCTACCAAGCCTAAATTGTGTTCAGTCATTTTTTTAGTGACTCACATTTCTTGATGATATTGTAAGGTTATCTGAATGGATGTTTTTTTGGATCCCACCAACCACCAAGCGGTTCGTTTTCATCAAAATACTCATGCACTTTTTTAAAGGAATATTGAGATAATTGTTCATATTCTGATTGGGGTAACAGCATATGGGGTTAGCGTTTAGAACCCCATATGCCAAATCTATCGAAGTAAGCTTTATTAATCTCACCGATGATTTGCGGCTAATTACCAAAATGGCAAAACGGGCTTTGCGAATGAGGAAATATACCATTGTTGTTCGATTGAATATATAAATATCAATGAATACTCACTCAACAAGGCATTAGTATTGCCCCGATTAGGAGGAGTCCATTTCATTACACCTGGCCTTAGTTGCAGTCCTACCTGAATACGCAACATATCCTCAATAAGACATCTATATCATGTATAAATCCAGAGAGTATATTTCAACTCGACTACTGTTTCTCATAGATCATTTAATTGAATTTAATAATGATTTATCTTGGTGATTTCTCATAACTAGGACTCTATAAGTAAACTCACTTTTCCTCAAAAAAATCTCCATACAATCACGGAATTAGAAGGGCGCTTTAAGAGACTCCTTTTAATAAATTTGGAACCATCCGTTCAATCATGGCCAATGCTGTTTCTGCATCAAAAGCACCAATCTTAGACAGATCTTTGTTGTATACACTGTATAGAATTTCAGTAATAATTTGTACTGAACGAACACTGTTTTCGAGTAATAATTGAGTTGAATCATCGGTCTTTTTTTCTAAAGATTGCAGATAAATTCGTGTACCAAATGACAGCATTTCTGCTGCAGTTATATTTAATTCGGTGCCATTCATTTTTGCTATTTTATTCAATGAATGAAATGTGTCTGCGCCAATATCAATAGTTACTTCCATAATGATTCACCTTCTTCTATGGGGACTGTTTTTAGTCCAATTCCGTTCATTTTAAATCGAACCTCTTTGTACGAATTATTTTGAAACCCTGAGAAATTATCGTTTAAGTATTCAATGGTTTTTTGTTTTATTTCTTTCAAAGAGTCGTCATTAATATTGGATGAAATGACTAAACTTTGATAATGATTGTGGTACATCAGATGGGGTATGGATGCATGAATTTGTTCAATCATTTTTCTTATATCGTGTAATGGATTTTCATTTTTTCTTTGCGGTGAAATCTCATTATGCAAGCAAAATTCTAAAAGGAATTTTAATGCTTTTGCAGGCGAAGTCTCTGATGAACCGCGCTTTTGTAAATCAAATTGATGTGCAATTTTATTTAAGTACTCTCGTTCATATTCTGAAATACGCAAGGTAATGACATCATTTTCTTTCATAAAAGGGCTCATTTGTTGAATCAATATAAGTATACAATAGTATTATTTATGTATACAACTGTATTTTTAATTGGATCTTCGTTGATTTATAAGGGGCTCATGTATACAATTGTATACATAATGATTTTGCTTTAAATTACTTATTTTTAAGGGTTTATTGAATTATTTATATGTAAATCATATGGTTATGTGCAATTTTCTTAAGGCAATCATATTGCGTGGTGTGTGTAGATTCAGGAAATACAACTAGGCACAATTCTTATGAAATACTACTATTAGTATAGTTAGAATATTGGACTAGAGAATAAATAAAGAGCACGTACCTTTGCGCGTTTGTGAAGGGCTTAATTATAAAGTGGATTAAAAAATGAAACTATTTTTTCAAAAGGATGTGTTAATTAATCGTATAAAAAAACTAATACAATTGCTTATTCGAATTAAGGATTTTGTATTAGAACCACCGCCAGGTTATCTCGAATATCAAAAAGCCATTACATCAAAAGATGCTAATTTTAATTACATGGAAAATGAATTTTTTAAACGCCATATTTTACCTAATATGATTAAAGGGCATAGTGTATTAAATCAGAGTGAGCATCTTTCTATTAACCACCAGCAATTAATTAATAATAATCCACATGATACTTTTAGAGTAAATCCTGTTACTTGTTTGCCCATGATAGGTTCGTATGATGCGGGAGGGAGTCCATTTGGTTTTAATTTCAATCACTCAATACATCATCATATTAATAATCCTTCCGGCTTTAGCAATATGCATTCCAATAATCAATTTAATTCATTTGATTATTGGAATAGATAGTAACTGTGTTAAGAATTTATAACATTAAAAAAGAATATGATGCCTTGAATTACGGAACGTAAACCAACCTGAAAAAAATAAAAGTTGAAATTGATACAAGCATTATTATGTTGCACTTTTAAGATAAGAAACGCCTTGGGCATTCTCAAGGCGTTTTATGGTAGTTATTTTATTGCTTTAATTGCAGCATTTTTTCAGCGAGAGTCCATAGAGCTTTGTTGAGTTTAAAATTTTTTGATCAATTCCCTTAACTTCACGGGTACGAACTCTTTTAAACTGTCCCCGTTCTCTTGCATAGCCAGTTAATCCGCCTTTTATCACATTTTCTTGAACAACATTGAATACAGATCGCTTGCGTTGGCTTCTGCGCTTCTGCGCACTTTAAGAAATTTATCAGGTGTTACGATCTGCCCCATAGACCTAGCGCTCCGGAACTTGCGCCCTGATGCAAAATTTTAAAAGATTAGATTGGGAAGTCTCCTATAACATCATTATATTTATCTTGAGCATCAGCTAAGCTTAATTTTGAATAAATTTCTAGCGAGTCTCTTTTTACATGCCCAGAGTAAGGCTGAATAAAAGCATCATCAATATTTTTTTTCTTAAGCCAAGTGAACAAAAAGTGTCTTAATTTATGTGGTGAGATAGAGCGCTCAATACCTGCGAGCTTAGTATACCTCATCAGAATTTTTCTAATTCCGCGATCTGTGTAGTGGCGTCGAAATCCGGATTCGAATAGAAAAAGCCTGTTTTCATTTTTATATTGTTTATATGAAGTGCCAAAGTTTCTTTAAATGCTGGTGAAAAAGGTACAACCCTATCTTTTTTACACCAGCTCAAGTTGCTTTCATAGAAAGAGAGCCATGACTTTATGGTCTAAGGGATTTTGTACCTCATGTGGGGTTATCTGGCCGCAAAAAGAAAACCGCTTATATAGATAAAAAGCGATAAAAAAGTTTTTAAAAAATAGTGTGGGACAGTTTGTTAATAAAATCGCTGACTTACGAGAAGAGGCCTCTTTACAGGGGCAATACCTAATTTACATCCACTAAAAATATATTTATGATTATTGATACAGTAATCAAAAAGGTGCTTTTCATGACACGAGGCGGTAAACGAGTGGGGGCCGGTCGACCCAAGGGAACGGGAAAATATCATGAATCCACTAAATCCATGCGTATTCCGATATCAAGGGAGCTTGAGATACGAGCAGCTCTTTTAGGCGATGAGACATCCTATGCAATCCCCCTTTACTCAAGTAAAGTGCAAGCAGGATTTCCATCGCCAGCAGATGATTACATTGAACGCTACCTTGATTTAAACGCCGAATACATCAAACATCCTTCAGCCACTTTTTTAGTAACCGCCACGGGTGAGTCCATGATAGAGGCGGGTATTTTTGAGGGCGATGTGCTGCTCGTGGATAAAAGTCTTGAGGCAACTGATGGCTCTATTGTGATTGCGGCACTCAACGGTGAGTTGACCGTGAAACGACTTTCTCATCGCAACGGATGTGCGCAATTGCTCCCTGCAAATCCCAAGTTTCCACCTATTGATATTACGGAAGAACTCGATGTCGTCATTTGGGGTGTGGTGATCCTTGTTTTACATAGGCCGGTCTAGGATGTATGCTTTAGTTGATTGCAATAATTTTTATGCCTCCTGTGAGCGTTTGTTTCGTCCTGATTTACGCTATAAACCCATTGTTGTTTTATCCAATAACGATGGATGCGTTATTGCACGCTCTAATGAAGCAAAGGCCCTTGGAGTTGTCATGGGAGAGCCTTATTTTAAAATTAAAGGATTATGCCAGCAGCATAAAATTCACGCCTTTTCCTCCAATTACACCCTCTATGGAGACCTTAGCCATCGGGTTATGATGACCATTGAAGAGGAGTGGCCGCACCTTGAGGTTTATTCTATTGATGAGGCCTTTTTGGATTTATCCACCTTGCCTGAAGCGCAATTAGAACCTTTTTGTACCCGATTACATAAGAGAATATTAAAAGAGACGGGTATTCCTACATCAATTGGCATTGGCAAAACAAAAACTCTGGCGAAAGCGGCTAATTACCTTTGTAAAAAAGTATTCAATATTCCGGTCTTTTATTTAAGCCAGTACTCTTTATTGCAACAGGTTGCGGTGGGGGATGTTTGGGGAGTAGGGCGCCAGTATGCTAAAAAACTAATGGCTCAAGGCATCTACACCGCGTATGACTTGGCTCAGACGAACCCTCATTTACTGCGAAAACGTTATAATGTGGTCTTGATGCGAACGGCCATGGAGTTAAGCGGTATTTCCTGTACCGGGCTTGAGGAAGCAGAGCCCAAACAAAGCATTATGTCGTCTAAAAGTTTCGGTGCGATGCAGACCACGCTCTCTGCGGTGGCACAATCGTTGAGCAGTCATTGCGCGCGTGCGGTGGAGAAGCTTCGCGCACAACAGCTTGTGGCCCAGCGGATGTATGTTTTTGTCCATACCAATCGACATCGTGAGGATTTGGCGCAGCATTTTCAATCCATCGAGGTGAACTTCATTAATCCCACCGATGATTTACGCATTATTACCAAGATGGCCAAACGCTGTTTAAGACAGATTTTTAAAAGCGGCTATCATTATAAAAAAGCAGGCATCTGTCTTGAGCATTTAATTCCCAAAGACCCCAGGCAACTCGATATGTTTCACCAAATATCCGATGAATCTTTAGAGAGGACTGAACAATTAATGAGTGTTTTTGATACAATAAATCAAAAGTACGGCCGGCATACGATTCGGCTTGCAGCCGAAGGCTACTCCAAACCCTGGGCCATGCGGGCGCAGATGAAATCTCCGGCGTACACCACGCGATGGTCTGAACTTCCTCGCGTCACCCTTTATTAATGAATAGAGAGTTTATGCAGTATTCTTTTCAATGGGCCATTGTGGATGTAGAGACAACAGGACTCCACGTGACTCGGGACGACATTACAGAAATAGCGGTGCAAATGACTACCGAGCAGGGTGTTGGCAGAACATGGCATCGTTTCATTAAACCAAGACGTGCGATTCCCGACTCCATTAGAGCCTTAACTGGTATTTCAAATGAGATGGTGTCTGATGCGCCTTCTTTTGCAGACATTGCCCTTGAATTACTTGAGCTATTACACGGCTGTGTTTTTGTAGCGCATAATGCGCGTTTTGATTTTGGTTTTATTAAAAATGCCTTTAAGCAGTGTGGCATAGGCTACCAAGCCCCTGTGCTGTGTACGATTAAATTATTAAAGCAGCTTTATCCCAACCTTAAGCATTATACTTTAGCGTTTAGTGCAGAAACGTTAGGTGTCCGATTGCAAAACCATCATCGTGCTCAAGCGGACAGCGCGACCGTGCATGACCTAATTCAACAGATGGCCGCAGAACACACTTGGCCAAAAGTGCTCTCCATTGCTAAAACACTTTATCAAAAGTCCAGCATTCCCTCAAAGTTGACGACCGACGTTTCACAGTTACCCGAAACCCCTGGTGTTTATATTTTTTATGGAGATAAAAATTTACTGCCTTTATACATTGGTAAAAGTATTTCGTTAAGGCAAAGGGTGTTGTCTCATTTTTCAGGAGATTATGCGCATGCGAAGGAATTTGCATTAAGCCAGCAGGTGGCGCGAGTGGAGGTCATTCCAACAGCAGGGGAGTTGAGTGCCTTACTGCTTGAATCCGAGATGATAAAAAAACATATGCCCGTCTTTAATCGTAAGTTAAGGCGTAAAAAAATCATTGCAGGGTTTCAATTAAAGGAGCATAAAGGCTATCTCACCGTGTCTGTTGTGCGGGAACAGGTTGAAGACGATGCGCATTTAACACAGCATGGAATTTATGGTGCTTTTCGCAGTGTCGCTGCTGCCAAGCGCACTTTGTTGGGTTTGATAAAAAACTATAATTTGTGTCCCAAACTGTGTGGGGTAGAGCAGGGCAGGGGCGCATGCTTTTCCTATCAACTGAAACGTTGCCAGGGTGCCTGCATTCAGCAAGAAGAGGGTAAGAGCTATAACAAACGCTTATTCGATGCATTTAAGGAATATCAAGAAGAGGTTTGGCCTTATAAGGGTGCAATTGCCATTAAGGAGCATTGTCCGGTGCATCAATTAACGCAATTTACTGTAGTGCATCAATGGCGGCATTTAGGCGCTCTTACCTCTGAAGATTTATTAGAGCAATGGCGACACTTACCAGGCTTTGCATCAGATTCCGGGCATACGTATGATGCTTATAAAATAGTGCGTTCTTATTTGCACCACTCAAGTAAAGAAGCGCACATTATAGAGCTCGATTGAGCGAAAAAAATCAAAAAAAGTTAATGAGTGGAAAATTTTTGACCACATTAACTACTGACCTTTGCATTTCGATGGTACCATCCCCTAAACCTAAGAGCAAAAGCGCGTCAGATGGTTTTAGGGTTGCGCTACACTTAATTAGGCTTCTTTTTTTTAAAGGATGCAGTCATGTGTGGGCGCTTTGCTTTAGATGCTACGGTAGTGGAGATTAAAACCCAGTTCCATGTTGATACGGTTCCAGAGTTTTCTCCCTTATTTAATATTGCGCCGACCCAAAATGTACTTATCCTCCTGCAAGCCCCCGGGAATGGGGCACTCGATGCGGAATGGTTCACCTGGGGTTTTATTCCTTACTACGCCAAGGACCGCAAAATAAATCCCCCTTTAATTAATGCGCGCGCAGAAACAGTGGCCATAAAACCTGCTTTTCGTAACAGTTTTAAAAGTAAACGAGGGGTCGTATTAATGAGCGGCTATTTTGAATGGCAACATCGGGCACAGTACAAACAACCTTACTACATTAGTTTAAAAAATAAGAATGTGTTAGCCGTTGCTGCTCTTTGGGATACCTGGCAGTCGCACACAGGCGAAGTCATTCACTCTTGTTGTCTCATTACCACTGCTGCAAATGCTCTGGTCGCGCAGTTTCACGACAGGATGCCGGTGCTGCTGACCCATGAGCAACAGCAGATTTGGTTGGACCCACAACAAAATAATGCAAAACCACTCCAAAAAGTGCTTGTACCTAGAGCAAGTGAAGATATGTTGATGTATCCCGTAACACCTAAGATGAATAATTGGCGATATAGGGATGCGGATGCAATTAAGTCCATCGACTTATAGATAATGTATGGGTAGAGGATGCTTCCTGTGCGCATCGGCACAAGTCATTGATTTGAGCTCAAATTTTATTAGTGTTTAAGATAATGAGAAGTAAGGGCAGAGGAGGGGAGTAACCACATCCTTGTGGTATGTGCTCATCCTTGAGCGCACTAGGTAATCCTTTTTAAGAGTTCCTTTCTCCTTCCTCGTGTTTTAAGCATAGCAAAGCACCTCTAATTAAACTAATGATTCTGGCTCAACCTGCTGTGAGATATGTCTCAAAATCCACCCTTACTTATCTTGGTTAGGTGTTCCACGTGTAGAAATCAAAAAAATGGACATGCAGAAAGACTAGCCTCATAATTTATTCCATTGAGTACACTTTTGTATTTCTTATTATTGAGCAACCCTATGATTGAAGCGGCATTGCGTACTGTATCAGAACATCCTGATTATCAGATTTTAAGACGAGTACCTCTTTCTTTGATGAATCGAGTAGCCACGGAATCGAAACACTTTATGGCCACGATTATTGATTTAGAAACCATGGGGCTAAATCCTAAAGCCAATGAAATTATTGAGTTAGGGATGTTGTCTTTTCGTTTACTAAGGGTTTTACCGCATATCCAGCCCAAACTGGCAATGAGAATATTCATGATGGACTCCTTAATTCATTAATGCAATCACTACGTTGAGGTAAGAAGCAAACCCTAGCCAAAGTAGATAAGGACCTAATAACCAGGCAATGCTTTTATGCGTTGTATTCACTTTAATAATTAAGAGTACATTCAAACACATTAAGCTGATAAGCCATACAGTGCTAAATATTAGCCAGTGCAAGTTAAAAAAGAGTGGGGTCCAGGCCCAATTCATCAGTGTTTGTAGCGTAAAAAGTAGTTTAACCTGCTTTGAATGAGCTTGATTTTTGTCTGATAAAGTCCAGGCAATTAGCGCAAGAAGTGCGTATAAGAAAGTCCAAACAATCGAAAAAACAAATCCAGGCGGAGTTAATGCAGATTTATTGAGTTGCTCATACCAGGGGTAAATATTGGCTTGAGTGAGCATCCCCATTAAAAATCCGATGCTTTGAAAGAGCACAATCCATAAAAGTAGTTTCAAGTACTTATTTATCAGCAAAATCAGTTCTCCATATTTGGTTTAATCCTTCTGTATAAGTTGGGTAGCTTAAAACCACACCCAACTCTTCTTTAATTTTAAAATTTGAAACTCGCCGGTTATTGGCATAGAACTCTTGTTCCATTGGGGATAAATGAGCTTCTGAAAAAGAGATTAAAGGTAAGGGCTCTCGATTAAGGAGCTTGCAGGCGTATTGGTCAATCACATGAGTAGGTGTTGGTTCATCGTCAGAGACATTATAAATAGACATAGGGTTAGGTAATTGAATGGAGGCGAGAAGAGTCGTCACAATGTCCTCTACATGAATGCGACAAAATACCTGATTTTCTTTAAAAACACTTTGTTTTTTGCCGTGCCTTAAACGTTCAAGCGCGTTTCGTCCAGGACCATAGATACCTGACAATCTAAAGACATGAAGAGGCAATTGATGTTCTTTAGCAAAGGAAAACCAAGCTTGTTCTGCTTTTAAGCGCGCGATTCCGGTTGGTGTATGGGGAGTGCATTCACAATGTTCATTGACCCAATTGCCCTTATGATTTCCATAAACACCTGTCGATGAAAGATAGCCAATCCATTGTAGATAGGGTGCTTGTTTTTTGATTAAGTCGCCGTATTTAATCAATACACTATCACCCATCGTACTGGTAGGAGGAATACCTATTAAAAGGTGTGTGGCTAAACTTAAATAGTTCTCCGTATCAAGCGAATCAAACTCAATTAACTTGGTGTTCAAAGAATTTTCTTCTTGCTCGTAAGGCCTGCGCGATGTTCCAATCACACTAAAGCCTTGCGCGTTCAGGGTGGGGGCAAGTGCTTTGGCGGTGTAACCAAAGCCGAAGATAAGACAACATGGATTCATCAATTAGTACCTTTATTTATCAAAAAAATCAAATGCTTGATCTGTATGGATATTCTTTTTATTTTTTTTAAGCACCTTCATTACTAGTCCATATTTTCAAATTTGTGGGTTAGATTTCTTTGCTTCATCTCATTGATGTTCTTTTCAATGGTGTTGCATATCTCATTAAGAGGTAAATGGCTTAAATTATCAACAGAAAAGGGATTTTGGAGCTCAACCCCGATTTGATCTAATGAAAACAGTGCATAGGCTACCAGAGTTACAATAATTGGACTAATGAAGATTGAGTAATCAACTAGGGCTAGAGGAAGTATCAGCATGAATAATAGAATAAAGCGCCGCGATTTGATTGCCATCACAAAAGGCATAGGGGTTTTTAAGATGCGTTCGCATGCTCCTTGGCAATCGATGAGGGTTTCACGAAGTTCTTCGGCTTTTAAAAAAGAAAACTGATTAAGCTTCTCTTCGCCTTGTAATCTTGCCAACAGATCAGCAAGCTTTGAGGAAATAAAGTTTGGTCGATGTTGCCAATGCTGTAGTTCACTATAAATATCATCATCCAACAGATGTTTCACCTCGTCTGAGGATGCCTGCCCTCTAAGCGTGTTTTTCATCAAATAGGGCATTGCGGCAATGAGTCCAAGACTATTCTCTATCTCTTTGCTGTCTGAAGTTCGGCTGTAATTGATGATAATAATTGCCAAATTTCTACTGGAATTAACAACAGTTCCCCAGAGTTTTCTTGCTTCCCACCAACGATCGTATCCTGCGTTAACACGAAAGACTAATATTAAACCCATAATTGCCCCAGCATATTCAAAAGGGCTTATTGGAAGGGACAATGAGGGTATAAAAAGACTCAGTAACGAAATGATGCAGGCATAAATAAATGCGGTAAAGCCCTTTTTCCATACTCTAGGTGTGACTGAACCATGAATAGCGAGTGCGCAGTCTAGAAAATTGGGGTATTCATATTGATTTATGGTTTTTTTATTTTCAGTCATCATTCTTCTCACTAAATCTAAGTGTTCACCCTTTGATTTAAAAACACTTTTTTCATTTTAAAAGGTGTATTGGATGAATGTAAAAATCATCAATTTGAATATCTATGCATTAAATATTTTGGTATTGGCTGTGACTAATATTAAGTGGTGAACTATCTTGTACCACTATTAGACTAAGGCCTCATAAGGAGGCCTTATCGGATTATTCTTCAACGCTGATTTCAATTTTCTTCTCAGTCGCAGCTTCTCTTTTGGGAATCCTGATTTCCAGAACACCATGAGCATAGCGCGCTGTGATTTTTGCATCATCCGCGGTTTGAGGAAGACTAAAGCGACGATAAAATTGCCCTTGCGTGCGCTCTCTTCGTGTATAACCTTGGTGCTGCTCTGTTCGTTCAAACTGGCGCTGACCTTTAAGGGTAAGAACGTGATTTTCTAGAGAAATATCAATATCTTCTTTTTTTACCCCAGGAACATCGGCAAGCACTAAAAAGCAGTCTTTCTCTTCTTTAATATCCACCAAAGGCGACCAACTGCTGGTTTCAATATAGGATGAATCATCCTGTTTTTGAATGTTAAAAAAATCATTTAACAAATGACCCATATCACGGTACATGGGCATAGTTTTTATTAAAGGGTTCATGCTGTCTCCTTAAAATATGTTTTTGGTTAATTTCTTAAGTAAGGGTTGTTGATAAAAATTCAAGGGTACCATTAAAAAAATTGAAACCGAATTGCACTTAATGCATCGCCCTAAGCCTTGCTACTCGCTCTGAAGTCAAAGGATGAGTTGCAAAAAGATTTGCGAGCTTTTCTCCCTTGATGGGGTTCACGATAAAAAGATGTGCCGTTGCTGGATGAGCTTCTGCTTCAGTAAAGTATTGTTGGTGGCTCGCCTGTTCTAATTTTATCAGGGCATTCGCAAGCCAATGAGGATTGCCACAAATTTGCGCCCCTCCTGCATCTGCTTCAAATTCCCTGGAGCGAGAAATTGCCATTTGAATGAGTCCGGCTGCAATCGGTGCCAGTATCATCATGATTATCCCTACAAAGGGATGAGTGGTTTGTTCTTCGCTATCGCTTGAATGTGAGGATAGTGGAATCCACATCAATAGATTTGCAAGACCGCTAATCGCGCCCGCAATGGTTGCACTCACAACGCTAATTAATGTGTCTCGATGTACAACATGGGCAAGTTCATGTGCTAACACCCCTGTAATTTCTTCTTTGGTTAATCGCTCCAGTAAGCCAGTAGTTACTGCAATACTTGCATTTTGTGGGTTACGGCCGGTGGCAAAGGCGTTCGGCGTAGCATTGTTAATTAGGTATACCTTAGGCATGGGTGTGCTTGCACGATGCGCGAGTTCTTCAACTATTCTATACACGAAATGAGTGCTGGATGTGGGTTGTGCTTGGTATAGGTTCAAAACAATAGTATCTGAGTACCAATAAGCAGAGAAATTCATTATTCCTGCAAAAAGTAAGGCAATGAGCATCCCTGTGTGGCCGCCTAAAATGCCGCCTATAAATACCAATAATGCCGTTAAGGCACCCAGAAAAAAGAGTGTTTTTAAGTTGTTTTCCATTTTATCACCTGACTATTAAAAATTTGTCAGGCCTTAAATGGGGATAAATTTTATGACTTCAACTGATACAGTTCACTATGGGCATAATGTCCAATCAATCAGATATCAAGCAAAGTATGAGAGAAAAATTTTTTAAAAATGTACCCTTGAAAATATATTTTTTGACCTTAGCTAAACAATATCGTTATTTTTAGGGAGGAATTCATAGCGAAATAGTACTTAATGAACTTAATTAACTAGAAATAAAATAACTTAATTTTTGTTTGTATTTTTTGAATTTAATAAAAATTAGAATTAAGAGGATTTAAACTATGTCAACAGTTCAAACAACTATACGGGGTATTTCATCTACTCCAACCATTAATTACCACATTGACAGGTATTTGAATAAGCTCCAAAAAGACTTCAACAAAATCAACAAATGCAAAGTGGTCGTTGATTTGGCTAAAAACAACACGCACAAAGACAGACTTTATACTGTCTGCATTGATATCACCATTCCTGGGAAGGAGTTGGTGAGCAAAAAGCAAGACCCCAATTTATTTATCGCGATTCGCAATAGCTTTTTAGCCCTCGAGCAGTTACTCGCGAAACATCATAAAAAGAAAGTACTTGGTAATAGACATCAAACTAATCATCTTCGTAACTATAACAAAGACACTATGGCTCAAGCCGTGTAAACCCTTTGAAGTGTATTCATTTACTAAGACAGGGCTAGTTAACTACAAGCCTTGTCTTTAATTTTAGAAATAGATATTGATTGTTCAATAAGGAGGATGTTATGAAACAAGAACACATTCTAGCATTATTTTGGGCGCTCATCCTTAGCGCCCTATTGTCTGTGGTTAATGCAACAGATGCTCATCAACTGCCTCAACCAAGTCATCAAAGCATATCGACCCTTGATGATGATCCATTTTTTCAATCGGATGATGTATTTAAGCAAGTAAGGATCATGCAACAGGCAATGGACAGGTTAATGCAACAGCAGTTTAAACAAATTAATAATAATCCAATCGGGTTTGCGGACTCAAAAAATACACTGACTTCTTCACAAGACATTCAAATGAAGGAGAGTAACAATGAGCTTACCTACACGATACAAAAGCCTGAAGGTAGTGATAGTAAAATTGATGTTGCTGTTAAGGATAGACTATTAATCGTTAACACACACCTGATGCAGAAGACGTCTCACAGTGAACATGGCAGTAAAAGCTATAGCTATTCGCAAAGTAACTCCACACAATCGTTTAAATTACCGAGTGGTTATGATCCTAACTCTATGGATTTAAAAACCAACGATTCTAATCTAATAGTTACCTTCAAAAAGAAAAATATACCCAACTCTTTAAAAACGTAACAATCATTGAAAAAATTCAACACATCGACACTAGTTGCACTATGGTGTCGATGTTGTGTCTGAAAGCCTGGAATGGTTTTTTTCCGAAAGCATTGATAGGTTATTTACACGGAGATTGAAGATGCAATTATTCACCAATTCAACACAAGGAAGATTGTTGCGGACAAATAGAATTGACCGGATCTGTAGCACATGACTGTCCGCTTTATTATAACAGATTAATAAGCTATTAATTTATCAATCTGACAAGAAGCGAAGCGGATTTACGCTTTTTGTTTTTTATATTTTAACCATATTAAATTGTTGTTGAGTCTGGTGGACCCATGTGGGTAGTGTGGGTAACGGCGTTTTGTTATCCATACTATCCACATAGTCCACAGACGGTTTATGCTGCGAGAGATATCTCCTGTTGTTCATCGGCAGGCAATTTTATTTTTCCTTTGCTATCATAGTGAGCGAGTTTGCGAGGGCCGTGGAAAATCGCCAGTTCGTCGCTGAAGTAACGATGTACGCGGACCTTCGCTCTCATGTAATGACATCGGTGCTCATCCTTTGGAATCTGTAATTTTAGATTATCAAAAGAAACACAATTATCTTTCCCAACCGTTCTTTCGAAGTGTTCACAAAGAACTGATCTTGCCTGGAGAAAGTGGACGCATAGCTAAGCACCTTGTTTAGCTTCATACCTCTGGAGTTAGGTATCCCAAATGAGAATGAAGTCGCTTCCGATTATAATAAATTTCAAAGTACTCGAATATATGATTCTGAGCTATTGCTCGTGTTATAAATTTCTCCCCGTGAATGGCTTCAACTTTAAAGCTATGGTTCCAGCTTTCCATCGCTGCATTATCATAGCAATCGCCTCGTTTGCTCATACTGCAAACAAGACCATGAAGTGTTAAAAGCTGCTGATAATCATAAGAGCAATACTGACTGCCTCTATCCGAGTGAATAATCAATCCTCGCGGCGGTTTCCGACTCCATATCGCCATCTGTAATGCATCAATTACTAGTTGCTTAGTCATGCGCTCAGATAGTGCCCAACCAACAATTTTTCTGGAGTACAAATCAAGCACTACTGCCAGATAAAGCCATCCTTCTTCTGTCCAACAATGGGTAATATCACTAACCCACTTTTCATTTGGTTTCAGAGCATTGAAATTTTTCTGGAGTAAGTTTTGAGCAACAGGTAATTGATGATTGCTATTCGTTGTCGCTTTAAATTTCTTTGAAGCTTTTGCACGCCAACCATGCTCTCGCATAATCCGAGCAACTCGCTGCTTTCCGACATGTTCACCTTCTTGATTTAAGCGTTTGGTGATACGTGGTGCGCCTGGCCGGGAACGCTCTTCATCAAAAATACGTTTTATTTTGATTGCTAAATCGTTATCTTGCATAGAACGTTTTGATGCGGGGCGTCTTATCCATGCATAGTAACCACTCACCGAGATATCTAAAAGACGACACATTAATCGAATGGAAAATTGTGTCGATGCTTCCTTTATCATCGCGTACTTCACTCCGTTTCCCTGGCAAAGTACGCCGCCGCCTTTTTTAGAAAAGCATTTTCTTCGGCTAAGCGTGTGCATTCACGTTTTAAACGGGCTAATTCAGCTTGTTGCAGCTTTTGCTCTTCAAGACTACTTCCACCTTGTTTTCTCTTTGAACGTCATGAATACAACATGGCTTCTGATATTCCAAGGTCTTTTGCTACCTGAGCCACTCCGTCTTTTTCTGCTCGCTCTAATGCTTGATCTTTAAATTGAGGACTATATTTCTTTCTGATTGATTTTTGACCTGACTTATTGTTGTTCATTTTGCACCTCTGGTTAAGAGTTTACTCTCTTAACTAGGCGTCTATCAATTCAAGGCAAGATCATTCTACTCTAGGTTATCAGACACCAGATGAATTTCAGTTAGCAGCATAAAGTTGGTGTCCGAATTTTCGAGGCAAGATCAATATTTGAGAGTTACTAAAGTGACTGACATAGTGAAAATTAATTTCACAATTATTTTGGAGGATTCGTTAATGGTTAAATTTAATACTTGGAGACAATAGTTAATGACCTTAAATAATCATATCTGGGGTCGTGTGGAATAACCACCAAAAGTGTTAATTCTGAGTTAGGCAGCTTTCCAAAAGTGTTCCTTTAAGTGTTTTTCAAGCGCACTCACCATAGCTTTTATGTCAATTGCACCATTGCTCTTCTTAAAGTTGTATTTGCCAGTAAAAGCAATATGAGCCCAGGCAATGGGCGAAATTCTGGCAAATTTATCAATAATGTCTTGGCTAACACCATCCGCAAGCATCTGTTCATATATCATGTTCAAGATAATGCTGTTGTACGCAATGATGCAATTGGCGACAAGCCTTACAGCATGAGCACTGATACGATTGCCGATTATTTTCTTTCCTTTGAAAACGCCACGATATATTTTTCTAATGAGTCCCTGTAACTGATGGTAGGCCTCCGTTCGATTTCTTGCTGTCCGTATGGCTTTTCTTAGCGCCATATTGTCAATTAAATTCAGTACATGGATGCTTTTTAAGAGCTTATTGTACTCAAATAGAGCTTTCTTTAGACTAGAATAACGCGCATATGAGTTTATTTTTTTAACGATGGTGCTTTGGGTATTTTCTTGCAATAGTAAAGATAAAAGAACCCGCAAGATTCCTCGTTTTTGAGATCTAATCAAGGGTACGTTAATGACACCATTTGGGCTAATAATCCCCGTGTAATCATTAATCGGCTTGATGGAATACAAATCGCGAGCCGCTTCTTTTATATCCTTTATGCTTGGAACATAATCGACATCAATGGAATCCAGGATAACAAAATTGAGTTGATTGAGCGAATGATTATCGCCCGTCACCATATCTATATTGATGTCCGTTTTATTTCCATTGATTAGATCATAGAGTGAGTGTCCTTCATACTCATTTAGCCCGATATTTTTAGCATTAACCGCAACAAAATTTGCTATCAATGTATACACGGAAATGCCCGGTGCCTTTCCAAGGTATTTTTTTGAATACCGTGATTGAATTGTGCTTTCGCTGGTTGCCATCTTTTGCCCATCAGCATCACCCAATGTTTTATTGTCTACCAAGTCCCATAACTTGAAAATAGGCAGTGCATGTACAAGGTTACCCGCTTTATCATTTGCGGCGCACATCGTGTCGATACGAATGTGATCCTCTTGAGTTGAACGTAAAAGATTAAACTTTAGATCTGACATTTCAGCCATTGTTTCAGCGCTAATACCGAAAGCATTAAACAGAATACATGCATTAACAGCGTTTTTAGGAGGCCTTATTTTTACATTGTATCGCGTTTTTATGTGGGTAAATACGGACCACATATCAGATCGATCACCCATGTGCACCATGATGTCTGGAATTTCAACTTGAGGCAGTGTTCTGAAAAAACTATCGTCAAGTTTTTCAACACTGTCATAACTCAAGCTCCAGTCTTGTTCCCCCGATTTAGTTTCTTTAATTTTGAACGCTAAATTCTCACCACGACGAATACGGCCGGTGGTCTTATCCCATGCCCTATCCAGCTCATTTACCGCATCATCTAATCGCTGGTCACAATAGATTGGAATTTTTAGATAGCCAAACTCATTAGCAATTTTTTCGGCCTCATCCACCAGGTTTTCGCTAACCAAATCATGATCAATATCACAATAGGACACACTGTCATTGCAACAGAGTAGCCCTTTATCCAAACGGCGATACATCTTTTGATACACAAAAAACTCAAACAAGTGGGGATCTACGTGTTCATCATCTGCAGTTTTTTTCAAATAAGGCAATGCAGTTTTTGAAATAGAATCCTCTACCTCTTTGGGCAGTTTAAAGGATGATGGGCCTTTTTTACGGCCGTAATGATTTTTCATTAACTTGATAAAATCCATGATGTCGCTGTCTTCTTTATAATAGGCAAACGAGACATTGAGTAATACGGGGCGCAGATAAAGGGCAAAAAGACGGGATGACTCCAAATAAAATTCTTTCCTAGCTTCTTTTTTATCAAAAGTACTACCCACCAAATATTCTGCAATGAGGGGAAACTGCTTTTCTGGCAAAATCTTATAGGCCTCATGGTTTAATTCTTCATGATTAAGACCATACTTGCGATTGGGAAACCATTTCATAAAACGAGCTAATTTGGGGAGATCAACAACCAGTCTTGCATTATATTCCGCCAGTGCTTTATCGACGTGCTTTTTAGCATCAGCCAATATGGATCTTATATGAAATATAAAACTTGTTATCAAATTATCCATTATTTGTTGATAGCGATGGTAAACAAAACATAATGCTTGCAACCATTGCTGTGGTTTATTGAGTCGCCGCAATCGAGAAGCAGCATACTGCTCCGCCAAATCAGAATAATATCGGATGGCATTTTTGGATAACTGCAAGGTTGGCATAAATCCTTTTGCAAACCCATATAATCCTGCGATTTCCGCGGCTTTAGCTGCTTCTTCTTTGATGGGAGTATATTTAAAACTTTTCTGATCGGCACGAATAACATTGAGTTTAGTGATCCCATCCTCTCGTTTGATCAAACTTGATAATTGTTCCTGTTGCACCTGGGGTATTGATAGTATTAGCCTACCAAGCCGTTCATTTTCTTTGGAAAATGCCTGTGTAAACAGATCTTGCAAACTGCGATAAGTTGGCAATAGTATTTTTTGATTATCAAAGTAAACCAGCAATTGACGAAATGTATCGTGGCCTTTTGGGTAATAGCGTAACAACTCACAAAGATGGGATTCAACTAAATCAGCTTGCCTTGGTGACCAGTCTTGATAACCGAATAAATTTAGAATAACGTTTTTTTGCTGGTTGAGACTTTGCCTAGTAATACTGCTTGGTAAAATGGCATTATTGATTTTGTAATACCGTTCAAGGACATAATCAACATCAACGCGAACCTCGTCAAAGGTGAATGTAAAAAACTGGTGCTTAGCTTTAAAATAGCCAAGTTGCAAAATAAAGGCTACTCGTGTTTTTGCTGTTGAATATTGATTCAGTGCAACAAGCTCTTCTTGACTCATTGAAAAATACAGTTCACGTTCGCCTGCATTAAACTCTGGGCGAGCATAGAGGTCGTCAATTTCTGCGTCGGTAAGTAATTGCAACCGATTTTTCAGGGTCATATGTTGGTTCAAAAAAACGTAGGTTTGGCTGGACTGATTTCTCAGTCAAAAAAAATCGCATTGTACTCTGATTTTTGGTAAAATAAAGCGGTTCAGTAAATCTTGGTTCAAGATATTGTTTTTTAGTTAGTAATATGGACTAAACTATATGAAAATAGGATATGCGCGTATTTCAACCAAAGAGCAATCTTTGTCCATGCAAATTGATGCATTAAAAAAAGCAGGTTGTGATCACATTCATGAAGAAATTGCGAGTGGTGTAAAAACAGCAAGGCCAGTGCTTGAAGAAATCATGCGAAACCTTCGAGAAGATGACATATTGGTCATTTGGAAGTTGGATCGACTTGGTAGAAATTTAGCGCACTTAATCCATCTAACAACAAAATTGATTGAAAAAAAAGTTGGATTAATTAGTTTAAACGACCCGATTGACACATCGACTGCGCAAGGGAGAATGGTTTTTGGCATTTTTGCTTCCCTTGCTGAGTTTGAGCGTGAATTAATTCGGGAAAGAACACAGGCCGGATTAAAATCGGCTCGTGCTAGAGGACGTAAAGGCGGAAGACCTAAGGGTATGTCACCATCAGCAATTGAAAAGGCGGTCATTGCAGAAGCTCTTTATAAAAATGGAAGTATATCTGTGAAAAAAATCGCTGAGCAATTAGGGATTTCAAAAACCACCTTATATTTATATTTGCGGCATCGTAATGTTGAAATAGGGAAAACATCATGAAACAAATAAGCAATGTAATATTATTGGCGTCCTTGCTCTTTATGTCATCTATCCAGGCTGATAACGCTCTTTTTTCTTTTAAACGTATTGGACAAGTAGCGCCATCTCCTAATGGAAAACAAGTTGCAATTGTTACCTATGAATTTAAAAACACCGCTCTAGGCAAAGAGTGGCTTTATTCACTTTATTTAAAAGATCAATCAGGGTTAAGAGTATTAGCAAATGCCAAAAAAATCACATCGATTAGCTGGTCTCCTGATGGCAATCAAATTACTTACCTCAGTGAAGGGAAAAAATCGCAAAGCATATGGAGTTATCAACTTAATCACCACAAAAAAGATATGCTATTTGAATTTACAAGTGATATTGAATCATTCAAATGGTCTCCAAATGGCAAAATGATTGCATTCATGTCTCATGATTTAAAACCAGAATCAAAGATTTTACAGCCAATAGATGTTAGTAAACAGTATACCAACATGCGACTTTATGTTGTTTCGCTTGAAAACCAAACGAATATCAAGGCAGAGGCATTAACGCCAAGCACGATAAGCATTTCTCAATTTTTTGTTTATCCTGGATTTGATTGGTCTCAGGATAGCAGGGTCATTGCTTTAGCTTACCAACCTCAGTCTGGCGCACAGTACAGTCTTCAAAATAAAATTGGCTTCATTGATCTAAAGACACATAAGCTTAGAAATATTCCCTATTCAACAACTCATAATAGTAGCCAACCTGCCTATTCTCCCGATGGAAAATGGGTTGCATTCCAAGCAAATCCATCTGATGCAGAAGTTGAGAAGCAATTTCCAAGGATAAAACCTAATCAGCCTTATAAAGGCTTATTGGCGCAGAACTTTTCTCAAAGAATCTGTGTGGCTAATGTCGCAACGTTGGAAACCCATTGTCTTGCTAAAACACCAGATGAATTTCCTTCTATTGTTGGATGGAATACCGATAGTGATCATGTTTTTGTATTAGAACCCTATAAAAGTATTGGCTATGAAATTTATTCATTAAGCTTAAATCCTGCAAACCCTTCAGTTAATATTTCCCATCTTAATGGATTTATTAACCCTTTAACTATTTCACTCAACCATTCAAATACCTTATTTGGATTTGGATATGAAACGGTTAATCAAGCTCCACAGGCCTTTATAACCAACACCGCTTCATTTAACTTGCAACAAATCACAGAGTTCAAAAACCTATACTCCAGTCCTATCGGCGATACGAAAACATTGCATTGGAAATCAAATGATGGAACTGAGATTGAAGGATTATTAGTCACACCCCAAAATTATAAATCAGATAAAAAATATCCATTGTATCTAGCAATACATGGTGGCCCAACAAGTGCTTGGGCCAAACGCTACTTAGGGGGTTGTGACGAATATGGTGAAATGATAGATCCTACAACATGTCTTGGGAATTTATTAGAACAGGGGTTTATTATCTTTCAACCGAATCCACGTGGCAGTACAGGATATGGTCAAAAATTTCGTCTAGCTAACTTCGCAGATTTTGGTGGCGGTGATTTTCAGGATATCATGTCAGGCTTGGATTTTCTTACTCAAAACGGAACTGCTGACAATGCTCACTTAGCCATTGGTGGATGGAGTTTTGGCGGTTATATGACTGCTTGGATCATAAGTCAAACTAATCGTTTCAAGGCTGCGGTGGAAGGTGATGGTAATACTAATTTTATCTCATTCTCAGGTACAAGTGATATTCCTGATTATTATATTGAATACCTTGGCAATCCTTTTTGGGAGAATGATCTGTTATATAAACAACGTGCACCAATTTCATTCGTCAATAAAATTACAACTCCTCTTTTAATTATTGGTGGTGAAAATGATTCCCGAGTGCCAATCACACAAGGGTATGAACTGTACACCGCACTAAAAAAATTAAACAGGCCGGTTAAAATGTTACTCTTGCCAAAGCAAGGGCATTTGCCAACCGATACGAATCTTATTTCTGCTATCATTAACGATATAGATGTTTGGTTAAAGCAAGCGTTATAACTGTTTAAATTTTTATCTGATTATTTTTGGTGGTTCCTAACCTTGATCCATCAGAATTAACACTTTTGGTGGTTATTCCACACGACCCCTATTACAATACAGCTTTATTATCAGCACTTCTAAAGCAGGCTCAACAAGGTGGTGAAGGGTCCTTATACAACGAAATGGAATTACCCCCTTATAAGGCAGTGGGTACTGCTTTAAGATTCAATAATATAGAAGTTGTTGCGGCACTTGTTTACTGTAGGCCAAACGTTAATAATACAGGTTCTAAAATTCCGCCAAATCCAATCATCTTTTACCAATCCTGAATGATGCCAACCGTGGTCTTTAATTAAGCAGGTTACAATCAATCCTATACCACTACCAACATATAATAATCCAACAAGTTCTTTGGCAAAAGGTATGCAACCACCAAAAACACAGCGGCACCCAGAGCCGCAAACGTTGGAGATATGATTCGTAAGTACATCAGCTAACCCTCGACCCTCTAACTCTAAATGACACCACTTTAATCTTTTGCTCAACACCTGGAATAGTACAAGACAAGGCTCATAATCAGAGTTGATTTAAAATAAAAAGCTCAAATTTCAATATTAATTGTCCACTTCTCTTACAATAACAGGGTAAGGCCAAATGTTACCGTATCTTGACTGGCTGCTTCCCCATTAATTATTTGTATGTTTTTAAAAGCGCCATAATCTTGCTCATGTTCGTATTCAACATTAATATTTAATCCAGGAGCCAGCCGATAATAAGGCCTGACAATATAGCGCATTTGATTGAGTCCATTACCGATATTGGCTTGAATGACTGTTTTCGAAGCCAGAATACTGCGTACCCCTGCCCTAATAAAAAAGTTATTGGTGATCTGGGTATCTCGCGATAACTCCAAATCCAGTTTAGCACTTCCATTGTAGTAATAGCCTCGAAGATTGGTATCGATAAAATAAGGCATTAACCCTTCAATACCAATACCTGGCTGCCAATAGGGTGTATTTGCTGGTTTATTGGTATAATTAGCACCTGCTTTAATCGCCCAAAACTGGCTGATTAAATGCCAATAAAAAATATCAATGTCAGCACTTTCAACCTTTCCCTTCAACAATTCCGCATCATTGACGAATAATTCAAGCTTATGATAATCAGGACCATATAAACCCTTGTAATTTAGGCGTTGTGCATTATGAAACGGATCAGCACCAGCATCGATAAATGAGGCGCGCCATAAACCTGCAGGATGGACCATCGGATACTTCACCAAGGAAGAATCGATAGGCATGGTTTCATCCACTCGTACAATGGGACGATTGTAATAAGGCGTTTGTTTTATAATATTTTGCGGCTTTCTTTTACCCTGTGTAATTTCTATTAATGTAGAATATTGAAACACACGCGACATCCCAGTCATCATATGATAAAGAAAATGACAGTGAAAAAACCATTGGCCACTGGCATCGGTGTCAACATCCGCGGTTATCGTAGCACCTGGTGGCACATCAATCGTATGCAATAAAGGATCGTAGGCATCATTCCCCTTGCGCAAAATAAACCAATGACCATGAATGTGCATGGGATGATGCATCATGGATGTGTTGGTAAATACAAACCGATAGCGTTTCCCAGGATCTAAACGTATGGGTTTCGCTTTATAAGCAGGAACTCCATTGATAAACCAAATAAATCGATCCATATACCCAAACAACTCCATATTGATTACATGCGCTACTGGAGTATTCGGATCATTTGTTTTCACTGCGGCAATCATGGGCTGATATTTTGTGCCCATTGAAGTTTTGTAAGAGGAGTTGGGTGGCTCCATCTTGTCTCCAATAATAGTTGGCTCCGTGGGCATCTTCATGCTGGAATCCATCTTCATGTTGGAATCCATCTTCATGTTGGAGTCCATCTTCATGTTGGAGTCCATTTTCATGTTGGAGTCCATTTTCATGTTGGAGTCCATTTTCATGTTGGAGTCCATTTTCATGTTGGAGTCCATTTTCATGTTGGGCATAGACGATGAATTATTTGCTCCCTTAACGTGTGATTTTTTCTTGTCCATTTCATGAGACATTGAACTCATGTTCATTTTAAGAGCATGTCTTCTCTCTTTTGTCTTAGTGGCTGATTTTGCTGTCTGAGGTAAAGTACCTTGATTCATATTCCCCATCATCATGGCCATCATATCTCGAGTAACTGGCAATGGCTCAGGAAATGGAGGTACTTTTGAATAATCTACAGAATGTTGCGAAGAGGTCACTAAGGCACCGTATGCAGCCCCTACTGTATCTAAGGATTCTGCATAAATGATGTAGGGTGTGTTTTTTTGAATTTTAACAAGCACATCATAGGTTTCACCTGATGCAATGGCAAAATCTTTAATCATATAGGGTCTCACATCATTCCCTTCGGCGTGCACCATCTGCATTTCAGACTCAGGAATTTTTACACGAAAAATGGTGCTTCCTCCAGCACCTATAAAGCGTAACCGTACCACATCCCCTTGCTTCACCAAAGCAGTCCAAGGTTTGAATTTGGGTTGACCATTGAGTAAAAATGCATCATAAGCAACATCACTAAAATCATAAATACTCATGCGCATTTGTTGCATCATTTTGTAGTCATTAAACAATCGCTTACGTTCCTCTGCGGAGCCTTTTTTATAATCATGCATAAATTTTAATAAAGAGGGCTGCAGCGGAAATCGCGGAGAATAATAATCCCCTTCTTTCTTTAGATTTTTTAAAATCTGCTCTGGTTTGGTATTACTCCAATCGGATAACACCACAACAAAATCTTTCGTGTATTTATATTTGGGTGCCTTAATCGGGTCGATGACGAAGGCACCATATAAGCCCTGTTGTTCTTGTAATTCAGAGTGTGCATGGTACCAATACGTTCCTGATTGCTTGAGTACAAACTGATAATGAAATACACCTCCTGATGGAATCGCTTTTTGACTCACATGCTCCACACCATCCATTTGCCAAGGAACTAAAACACCATGCCAATGAATTGTTGTGGGTTTATCCAAATGATTGTATACATTAATAGTGACCTTATCGCCTTCCTTAAAGTGTAGTGTTGGTGCTGGAATCTGATTATTTACCGCAATCGCAACTCGAGATTTTCCAGCAAAATGAACGGTCTTGTAGCCCACAACTAAATCAACAACACGCTGGGCAGAAAACACATTGGTCATCACCAAAAGACTGGTGAGAAATACACTTATTTTTTTCAGCACAATCCATTCTCCCTTCTTATTCTTCAATGATTGCGTTTTAAGATGTTTATTAAGAAAAAATCGACGCACTTTTCATGGGCTTTATTCATGATGATGTTCGGTTTCACCTTCGGTACTTGGTAGCGACAAGACACCCAATCCATGGCGATACACAAGCTCCCCACCACGCCAGGCTGTAGAGAGCAACAAACCCTGAACAAGAAACATTGCGACAAGGAACGTAAGAGTCATTGCTTTTTGCTTGTAATAGCGCCATAAAGACCAAATTGCAACAAGCCACATGGCAAAAGCAGTAGACAATGCCCAATTGCGATGGTTCATCATGGCCATGTGTGCTGGCTCATCATGCTTCACTGTATAATAAGCATAAAAACCGGCAATAACCGTCAAAATCGTCACTAAAGCCGCACACCATAAACACCAACGGCCAACAACTTCAAATTCTAACGTCATTTTATCCGAGACAAGAGGCGTGGATTTAGATAAATACGTAAGTAGGTAAAAACCAAATGATGTAGTAAATAATGCGACGGTAAAATGCACCAAAATCGGATGCCAATTGGGGAGTATTTCAAACATTATAAAATCCTTTTTATCATGGTCTAACTTATCATACTGAGAACAATTTCATTTTGCATTCATTATGGATAACCTAAGTGGTACCTTTGAGAATAAAAATTAGCATTTTAACTCCTACATAATTCATGCAGCACCGATAGGATTTCTTTGTCATTTACTTACACCGATAAGCCTTACCCTCTAAAGTATGTTTATCGACTAAATGTGTTTTAGGATTACCACTAAAAGTTGATTTATCTTTTGTAATAACTAACGTATCGCCTCCTAACTCGGCGGTATTATTTTTCAAAGTATTTAATTCGTCCTGATAAAGATGCTCATGGGATTGATAAGATTGACTAACGCCATTCACATCATAGGCAACCACTTTGCCCAAATCGGAGCAATGCTTCATATTGTTGCTCGGTGGAGCAACCCTGATATGCTGTGCTTCAGGCAATAAAGGTACATTTTTACTGCAACCAACGAATCCAAGAACTAGAAAAGGTACGACATAGCGGCTTATGGTGTTCATTTACTCTTTTCCCCTCTACATTTAAAATTGTTCTAATTGACTCTGGCCATTAGGGCACAATTTTCTTGGAAAAAATAGCTTTTTCCAAGAAAACCACTGCCTTTAACAGTAATAGTAAAACCAATCTTACTGAATGCATAATAGACTTAACCATACTGATTTAATTATTATTGGCAGCTTGAACGGGATCGGTGGAAAAAACCTACTTGCGTGTATTGACACATCAGATAATTTTTTACTCCATTTATTCTGTTGCTGCGGGATTCTTAGTCGTCCATTATAATTTTTTATTGAAAATTGATAAATGAGCTGTGCCTAAAAAATACAACCCGTTCTTAAATAATAAGGTCACCTAAAAACATGCGCTGCCTTCAAACTTTATATAAATTGATGTCTTCCTTTAAATGTTTGGCAATATCATCCAAATTATGAATAAATGCCATCATCTCTTTAATGCCGCTTGAAAAGGTTGAAGTGGTACGATTAATTTCATTCATACTTTCAACAATTTGTTCAATACCTACAGCTTCCTGCCGTATAGCCACCTCGATGTGTTGACTGGAAATAGATGCTTCATGAATCATTTGGCTGAGCGCTTGAATGACTTGGCCTGCTTTTTCGATAAGTTGTGTTCCTGAATCAAGAGTTTTTGTTCCTTCTTCCGTAACGGTAACGGCTTTTTCTGTAGTTCGTCGGATGTCCTCAAGAATTTTTTGTACTTGTACTGTCGATTGTTCTGATTGTTCGGCAAGATGTCTTACTTCATTAGCTACTGCAGCAAAACCTTTTCCTGCCTCACCTGCTTTTGATGCTTCAATTGAAGCATTCAATGCCAGCATTTTTGATTGTTGGGCCAAAGTATTGACCACCGATGTGATGTCGCCAATTTGTTGGGTGTGATTACTTAGATCAAGAATGGTTTGCGCAATAAGCTTCATTTTTTCTTCTGAATCTTTGAATCCTTGAATACTTTTCTGGACCGACTCTCTACCTCGTTTTCCTTGTTCATAGGTATTTTTAGCCACTTCTTTCAGCGCTTGTGCTTTGGTCATCGTTTCTTTTGAGCTTTTATCAATTTCTTCCAGCGAAGCACTGATTTCATTAATTGCAGTTGCTTGGGAGGTAATACTTTCTGCTTGTTGATTAGCAGACGTAATGACCGTCCCAACCATAGTTACGATATTATTACTTACTTTGGTGATTTTTTGGGTAATAGATGCCAAACCATTGGTCATCGAATTTAAATCGTTACCCAGCTCGTGTAAAATACCTTCTTTATCAACTTCAAGACGCTCTCGAAGATCTCCTGCAGCAACTTTACTGCTGTATTCTCTAAATTTTTTCGATGCATTAACGAGTTTTTCAAATAATTCTCGAGATTCTTCTTCTTTAGTACGAAGAATTTCTTCATTTTTTCTAATGGCTTCTTGCATGGCTTTGAGCGATAGAAGCAATTTACCTAATTTGCCTGCCGATTGAATTTGGATCACGACATCACGCTCTCCTGCAGCAATTCGTTCGGCTATATCAATCGCTTTATCTACTGGAATTGCTATAGCTCGTTGGGTTGTGTAAGGCACAACAAGGGTTAAAACAATGGCTAAAATGAGTAGCCAAAAGGCTGATTTTTTTAAGGAAATTAGGCTGTTATCTATTGTATTTACATTCTTTTCTATTTCACGTGCTAAGTCGCTGAATAATCCACCAGTTCTTTTGCCGGTCTCTTCATAATAAGGACCATCAATGATATTGATCATTGATTTTTCAAAAGCTCTTGTCTTATTTCTGCTGTTTTCTACATTATCTGGATTATTCGGGTCTCGAGAAGCATTGAGTACTGACGCTTGAGCTTGATAAAAAGGCAAATATAATTCTTGTAGCTTGCTCCACTCATGCCGTAGTTTTGGATCATCTAATTTGCGTATGACTCGATCCCACTGATCTCTAACATGAGTGATTTCATTCCAGATATGAGCAAAATAAACTTTATCCTTTGGATCTCCAGTCATTGCCCAATGTTCAAGAATGTCCTGAGCTTGATAAATTTGACTATCAAGGATTGGTGGTAAATTTTCACTATGAATTTTATGTGTGAGATCAATCACATCATTTACTTTAGGTAATAACAGCATAATTAATATCAATAAAGGCAAACTAAGAGCCATAAATCCAATCAGCAATCGGGCCCCTATACTGATTACAAAACCTTGTTTCTTGGTCGCAGTTTCCATGAACGACTCCTATTCCATCTTAATTCTTAAAGATTAGCAGTAATGATGGTTTAATCCGAAGCTCATCAAAGAGCAGTTCTTATTAGAAACCTAATGGCTTGAAAAACTACAAAGACCCTCTTTATCCAGAGTTTTCTTATGTTCCGTTTGTAAGGTCGTATGCCCAATATCAAATTGAGAGAATAAAATGCTCTGAACGCTCACTCTTATAGCTCCCTCTTCTACAAAGGGAGTAATGACAAGATGCGCTGTGAGGCTAATTTTGTCACTGGTAATCGCCCAAATATGCAGGTCATGTACATCCAAAACACCCTCAACAGCCATCATGTGGTTTTTAATTATCTCCAGATCCACTCCAGCTGGCACACCTTCAAGAAGAATATTCACTGTTTCTTTTAATAAAACCCAGGTGCGTGGCAATACCCACAAACCGATTAATACTGCCACAGCAGAATCGACCCAACTCCACTCTAAAAAGCGAATTATAAGTGCGGCAACAATAACCCCTAAAGAGCCCAACATATCACTCCACACCTCAAGATAAGCGCTTTTAAGGTTTAAGCTTTTATCTTTTTCTTGGGAAAGAAGGTACATAGACGCTATATTAACAACCAAACCAAGACTGGCAATGAGGAGCATTCCTAAGGAATAAATTTCAGGAGGTTGTTTGAGTCGCTGATAGGCCTCAAACAAAATATAAAGGGCCACTAAAAAAAGAAGGACCGCATTAAATGCAGCCGCTAAAATTTCAAATCGATTATAACCAAACGTGCGACGCGCATCGGCAGGACGTTTACTAATACGAATCGCAATTAGAGCAATAATAAGAGCGGTAACGTCCGTTAGCATATGTGCGGCATCAGAAATTAATGCAAGGCTTCCTGTGATAATGCCACCAGCGACCTCGGCAATTAAAAAGCTTCCCGTGAGCAAAAGAGCGAACCACAGTAACTGCTCTTTTGAGTATTTTTTTAAATCATGAGGTACATCCTTACTCATTATTGCTCCTCATCAGCACCAGCTAATTTAATTTAAATGAAACACCATGTAAGAAAATCGCGGCAAGGATAAGAAAAGTAATAAAAGCGGTGTAAAAATGGATGGTTTTCTTAGTTTTTCTGAACCACCAGATAAGACCAATCAATACAATAATTGCAATACCTAAAGAACTTAAAAACCATCCATTAGTAAACATTTATGTTTTCCTATTTAGTCGTTCTTAGGTTGGTGGTCATGACCACCATCGCCACCAAATCCTCCCTCATAGCTAACCTCAGGATGAGCTGGAGCAGGTGTTGTTTTAGGAGTGCAGGCAGTCAAGCCCAAACCCAATAAACCGATTAATACAATTATTTTAAATCCATTAGTATTCATTATTTCTCCTTAACAGCCAATCAAAATAACTTGAAACTACTTACATCGTAACATACTGAATAACAGAAGATAAATGCATCTTATCTTCTCCATTTTATGTTTGCACGCCACCTTTAAAAAAATTCATTTTTTAATATTTTTTAGAAAATAAAGCAACTGTACTGCATCCTTCTTGGATATGGGTTTTTTAAAATAAGTAGCGCTCTCATGAGACGGGTTTTCCTGATTATGGCTAGAAGTTAAAATGATTATGGGCGTATGGTTGTTTAATACCGAATTTTTTTGTATCTGGTCAATCAGCTCATAGCAATTTAAATTTTTATCCACTAAGATAAAATCATAAACTCTCATGAAAGCCAACTCTCTTGCCGATTCATCATCCCCTGCCATATCCACCAAATGCTTCAACTCTAATAAATGCATACGAATGAGAATACGAATTCCTAATGAGGATTCCACCACTAAAAAACGCAATGGATGAGCGCTATATTGTTCATTTTCAACCCAATCATTCATCATGCAACCTCTTTCGTGACAAACCCACCAAGACTCTCATTATCCCTTCATTTCCTGATACTCCGAATGCCCTTTATGGGAATTAAGTAAGCGCAGCCCATTCGCAACAACAATTAGACTCGCACCCATATCAGCAAATACCGCCATCCATAACGTTGCTAATCCTCCCAGGGCCAGAATGAAAAACACCCCTTTAATTGCAAGGGACAAAGTAATATTTTGGCGAAGAATACGCGCCGTTCTTCGGCTTAAATCAATGTATAAAGGAAGCATGGCTAAATTATCATTCATTAACGCAACATCTGCGGTTTCTAAAGCCGTATCGGTACCTTTGCCCATCGCAAAACTAATCGTAGCTTTTGCAAGTGCTGGTGCATCATTGATTCCATCACCCACCATTCCCACCGTTTTATACTGTTCCAAAAGCCGATTAATTGCTTGTAATTTTTCAGTAGGCAAAACATTCGCCTGCACTTCATCAATCCCCAGCACTTTGGCAATGGCTTTAGCCGTCAGGGCATTATCACCGGTTAACATCGCTGTTTTAAGTCCTTGTTGATGCAAGGTGTCAATTGCCCATTTACTCGTAGCACGAAGCGTATCGGCCACTGCAAAAACGGCTAAAACCACCGCTGAATTACTCAAAATGACTGTTGTTTTTCCTTCCTCTTCCAAACGCTTAAGTTCCTGCTCTACAGCAAGAGAGCACACCTTATTATCTTCTGCCAGTTGATGATTTCCAACGTAATACAATCCTTGACTAATAATTCCTTGCACCCCGCGGCCAGGAAGTGCTGAAAATTGCTCTACCTCAAGCAAAGACTCATTAGGTTGATTTTGCCGCCAGTATTCAACCAAAGCATGAGCCACTGGATGTTCCGAATGACTATCAAGACTTGCAGCAAGGACTAATAAGGACTCTTTCGATTGTTGTTTATCATAAACGATAAAATCAGTCACTACAGGTTTTCCCTCTGTTAAGGTGCCTGTTTTATCCAGAGCAATTAATTTAAGCTGGTGCCCCATTTCTAAATAGCTGCCTCCTTTGATAAGAAGACCATGTTGTGCCGATGAAGCCAATCCGCTGACTACCGTTACCGGTGTAGAGATGACCAAAGCACAAGGGCAAGCAATAACCAATAACGTTAAGGCTTTATATATCCAGTCATAAAAAGGATAACCAAACACCAACGGGGGAATAAGTGCAATAACCAGTGCAATCAAGACCATAATTGGGGTGTAGTATTTGGCAAACTCATCGACAAAACGTTGCGTTGGCGCCCGCTCACTTTGTGCCTGCTCAATGGCTTTACCAATTTTAGCAAGCAATGTATCACCCGAAGCCTTAGTGACTTTAACCTCAAAGGCACCGTGCTCATTTAAAGTCCCTGCAAACACGTCATCACCTACTTGCTTGCTCACTGGCATGGATTCCCCTGTAATCGGGGCTTGATTGACCGTACTTTGTCCCGATATCAACACCCCATCCAGTGGGATGCGCTCACCGGGTTTTACTTTAAATACCGCACCAACGGCTACCTCTTCTACAGGCAAAGTCTGCCATTGACCATTATCCATTTTAATCCGAGCCACCACTGGTGCAATTTGCATGAGACTGCGAATGGCAAGGCGGGCTTTATCTAAAGAATAACGTTCGATTCGCTCAGCAAGAGCAAATAAAACAGTGACCATCGCGGCTTCCGGCCAGGCCCCTATAATCATGGCCCCGGTGATTGCAATTAACATCAGGCTATTAATGTTCATGGCCTTAGTACGCAGCGCGATTAAACCCTTCTTAAAAGTAGAGGGACCACTTAAGGTAATGGCAAGCAGAGCGGGAAGAATGACCCAAATAAATTGCTCTTTAGTAATGAAATAAGCAGTTAACTCAGAGCAAAGCGCTAAAAAGCCTGCCAAAGCTAGCAATGGCCATGACGAATCAACTTGCTTCTTCTCTTCTTTTGCAGAGGAGGTGCTGCCTTGAACCCGAACACTCATGCCTAACGCTTCAATTTGTTTTTGCAACACATCAATAGCTGGAAGACGATGGTGCACGGTCACTTCCTCAGCAATGAAATTAAAATCCATCTGCGCCACTTCAGGAATCACTTTTAATTGGCGCCTGATTAATTGCTCTTCAGCCGGACAATCAAGGCCTGCAACAAAAAAAGTAGTTAAAGTTAGAGGCTTTGTCATAATGAGCTCCCACATTGGCCGCAAAAATTTGCCCCTGCAGTAATAGTGGCACCACAACTGCATTGAGTATTCTCAAGACCGCTGCCACATTGACTACAAAATCGTGCCCCAGGAGCTAGAGAGCTCTTGCAGCGCGGGCAACTCAATCCTCTTGATTCAGGATTGGTTGAGTAATTATTCTGTTGGCTTATTTGACCATGATGAGAGCGGCGATATCCGCCATGATGGCCGCCAAGACTTCCAAGCATTCGTTTTAGAAAACTCATGTTAATTCTCCATTTCTTCAGTAAAGTGCTTGAGCATGTCCTCTAAAATACAACGCACATGCGCATCATAAATAGTGTAATAAATATGTTTTCCCTCTCTATTTGCTAAAAGAAGACGTGCAGAACGTAATAGACTTAAATGATGGCTCGCCAATGGCACCGAAAGTTGCAGTTGTTCCGCCAGCTCTGAAACTGATTTTGGACCATCCAAACACGCGATAAGAAGCTTTAAACGATTGGGCTCACCCATCAAATGCAAGATATCGCTTAAAGTGATGATTTGGTCTTGAGTTAGCATAGTTAATTAAACAGTTAAATAAGTATTTAACTATTAGTGTAGCTCATTCACAGAAGTTGTCAAAACACTATCCGTGTCCTTTGCTCAAAAGAGCTATAATTAAATGAATTTATTTTTATACAAGGAAGAAGAATGACGCCCCTTCTTTCAAATCACAGTCTTCTTATCATCTTAGGATTTGTTTTTTTATGGGGCTAATTTTGATTATCCTGGCAAAAGGAAGCTCCGGCCATAAAATGAAATTTATAACACACTTGGGATTTTATCTTTCTCTTGCTGCCGCACTTATCTTTGCTATAGTGTTCTTTATGGATGTCTTTCCACTTACTTTAAAATGACAATTACTCATATTGTTACAGTTCCATCAAAGAAATCACTCATCTTTGCCTGATTTTTTAATTAGTGATTTCTTGTGCCGCTCATGAAACAGGTAATACAAACCGGGTAAGACTAAGAGTGTTAGAAAAGTGGATGAGATAATGCCACCTATGACCACGGTCGCCAAGGGACGTTGTACTTCAGAGCCCGTGCCCGTAGCCAAAGCCATCGGTACAAACCCCAAAGAGGCCACTAAAGCAGTCATGAGTACCGGACGAAGCCTCGCCAGAGAGCCTTGTAGCACCGCATCTTTTAAGTACATTTTTTTCTGTTCATGCAGTTTATTAATAAAGGTAATCATGACCAGGCCATTAAGAACTGCCACCCCTGACAACGCAATAAACCCAACACCTGCTGAAATGGACAAGGGAATCCCTCGAAGCCACAGTGCAAATACCCCACCAGTTAACGCCAAAGGAATGCCACTAAACACTAAGAGCGCATCTCGTACTCGACCAAAACTCATAAACAACAATAAGAAAATGCCCAATAGTGTGATAGGAACAACGATTTGTAGCCGTTGAGAGGCTGATTGCAACTGCTCAAACTGACCACCCCAGGTTACCCAGTAGCCACTGGGAATTTTGACACTCTGGTCAATCCGTTGCTTGGCTTCATTCACAAATGAGCTTAAATCCCGATTGCGAACGTTAGCACTGACCACCACACGCCGTTTACCACTTTCCCGACTGATTTGATTGGGGCTTTCACTGCGCACCATTTTGGCTACTTCACTCAACGGAATAAAATGTCGTTCGCCATCTTTAGCCTGTGGCAACGGAATAAATACTTGGCGTAGTACATTAGGGTTTGTACGTAACTCTTCAGGCAAGCGCACCACTAAATCAAAACGCTTGTCTCCCTCAAAGAGCTCGCCACCTTTTTTGCCGCCTGTGGCAATGACAATGGCATCTTGAACCGTGCCAATTTGTAAGCCGTAGCGTGCCAAAGCATCGCGATTGATTTCAACGGTTAGTAGCGGTAAACCACTGACTTGCTCTACTTTTACATCAGCAGCACCAGGCACTTTTTTTAATTGAGCACTGATGGCTTCAGCTACTTCGAGCAATGTATTCATGTCATCACCAAATACTTTCACCGCGACATCACTACGCACCCCTGAAATTAATTCATTAAAGCGCATCTGAATGGGCTGAGTAAATTCATAGTTATTCCCTGGAATTTGCTTTACTGCCGCCTCGATTTCTTGTACTAGTTGCTGTTTGCTTTTTTTAGGATTCGGCCAATCCTTCCGAGGCTTTAACATAATAAACGTGTCAGCGACATTGGGCGGCATAGGATCAGTGGCCACCTCCGCAGTCCCCAGTTTTGCAAAAACTCGTTTGACTTCGGGAAACTGGCTTACTCGCTCTTCCACTAAGTGCTGCATGGTAATGGCTTGTGTTAAACTGGTGCCAGGAATTCGCATCGCGTGCATGGCAATGTCGCCTTCATCAAGACTTGGAATAAATTCCCCGCCCAAACGAAATGCGAGCAAGAGACTAATCCCTACCAAAGCAACTGCACCTCCTATCACCAACCTTCTGGCATGAAAACAGCGGCGCAAGGCTTTTGCATAAACAAGTGAGAGGTAGTGTACCAACCAATTTTCTTTTTCTTGTACACGTCCACCTAAAAAAATGGCAACGGCAGCTGGAACAAAAGTCAGAGCAAAGAGCATGGAAGCAAGCAGCGCGGTAATAACCGTTTGCGCCATCGGCAAAAACATTTTCCCCTCAACCCCTGTGAGCGTTAAAATCGGTAAATAAACCACCGTGATAATAAAGACACCAAAGATACTAGGCCGAATCACCTCCGTTGTGGCATAAGCTATGACTTTCAAGCGCTCTTCTAAATTTAAAACACGATGCAAAGCATGCTGTTGTTCACCCAAATGCTTAATGCAGTTTTCAACAATAATGACCGCACCATCGACAATCAAACCAAAATCAAGAGCGCCTAAGCTCATCAAATTGGCACTGATTTTATTAGATACCATCCCTGTAATGGTAAGCAACATGGATAAAGGAATCACCATCGCGGTAATCAGTGCTGCGCGAATGTTACCTAAAAACAAGAACAAAATAACACAAACAAGCAATGCCCCTTCAATCAGGTTTTTCTTCACCGTATTAATGGTAGCGTTCACAAGCAAGGTTCGGTTATAGACCGTGACTGCTTCAATACCATCTGGCAATGATTTATTAATAACTTTCATTTGGGCCGCGACTCGTTCAGACACCGTGCGGCTGTTCTCGCCCATAAGCATAAATACTGTGCCTAAAACGACTTCTTTACTGTTCTCTGTTGCTGCTCCTGTTCGTAGCTCCTTGCCTAAAGCCACTTCTGCAATATCACGAATTCGGATAGGTGTTCCTTCAAAGCTTGCAATAACAATGTTCTCAATATCGGTGATGTTTTGCACCTGCCCTGGTACGCGAATTAAGTTCTGCTCGCCATTGGTTTCAATATATCCCGCACCCACATTGGCATTATTGCGTTCTAATGCCTCAACCACGTTGTTTAAGCTTAACCCATACCGAACCAGTTTCATGGGATCTGGAGTGATGTGAAATTGTTTTTCATAACCCCCAATGGTGTTTACTTCAGCCACTCCCTCCACATTACGCAGTTGTGGCTTGATAATCCAATCTTGAACGGTACGCAGTTCCGTTGGATTGTAACGCTGACTTACTGGTACATTTGCCTTGTTAGTGACCGTGTACATAAAAATCTCACCAAGCCCTGTAGAGATTGGGCCTAAGGTGGTTTCTACTCCTGGAGGAAGCTTGTCTTTTACTTCCTGCAAGCGCTCATTAATTAATTGACGCGCAAAATAAATGTTCGTTCCATCTTTAAAGACCACCGTGACTTGCGACAGTCCATAACGTGATAAAGAACGAGTGTAATCCAGATTAGGCAACCCGCTCATAGCCAGTTCAATAGGAAAAGTAATTCGTTGCTCCACCTCAAAGGGTGAATAGCCAGAGGCTTGAGTATTGATTTGCACTTGCACGTTGGTGATGTCAGGTACCGCATCAATAGGCAAACGTTGAAAATTATACACACCATAAAGAGCAATGATTGTCGTAAATAATAAGACAAACCATCGATGCTTTAGGGAAAAACGAATTATTTTTTCAAGCATTACCAATCCTTAGTGCTCGTGGCTCGCGCCATCCTTACCTAATTCTGCTTTCATAAAAAAGCTGTTATTACTGACATAGCGCTGGCCTGCATCAAGCCCCGAAACTACTTCGACCCACTCATCATCCCTTTGGCCTAAAATAACAGGCGTTGCCTCAAAATAATCTCCTTGCTGGATAAAAATTACCTCTTTCTCATCCATGCGCTGAATAGCCGACAAAAGTATGGCAACTGGAACCGTTTTTTCTTTAATGGTAATTGCGGCATTAATGTACATCCCAGGCAACCAAACACGAGGCTCATTAGAAAGAACTGCTCGTGCGAGCGTTGTTTGACTGTCTTCAATGCCTAAGGGCGCAATGTAAAAAATGGTGCTGATGGATTTTGGTGTTCCTTCATCTCCAGTTACCACCACACTCATGCCTTGTTTTACTAAAGGCACCTCTTTACGATACAAGGTAAAATCGGCCCACACAGTAGCCAAATTAGCCACTTCATAAATAGGTTTGGTGTTTTGCGCAAGCTCCCCATTGGTTGCGTATTTTTGCACGATGGTTCCGCTCATGGGGGCATTAATTGTATAATTTTGTAAACTTTCGTTACTCTCAATCGTAACTAATACGTCCCCTTTGGTGACTTCATCGCCTAAATTTTTAGTCATTGATTTAATAATGCCTGAATAGCGTGCATAGATGGGGGCTAAGGTATCTCGATTGGGAGCAATTTTGCCTACGACTTTAAGTTGTGTTTTAATTGTTTGGCTTTGTGCCTTAGCCGTTTGAATGTCTGCCGCTTTCAGAATGGCTGGCGCCATTTTAATGCGGCCTTCATAAGTCGCATAATGCCAGGCATAACGTTTATCCTGGAATTCTAATTGAATGCTCACATCAAAAGAATGAGGCTCTTCAATCGCCTCAACGCTTTGTAAAAAATTCTCGACAGGAGTGAACGCAATTGCTTCTTTTTTATCACCAAATCGCTTTAACTGAACGGTCAATTGCGCTTTCCCAGGCGCGATAGGCTCACCATTCTTATACAAATAAGCGCGAAAATGCGGTGGCATACCTCGTTCAAAAATTAAAAACTCAAGGGCTATATCTCCATCCTTAAACAAACGCCCACCTTGCGGACCCTTTTCCATGGTTTCTTGATGATTTTTTTCTTCATCGCCATGGGATTCTTCATTTGCTGCCCATAACGAAAAGGAACTTAACCCCAATAACAGAATTATAAAGGGCATGCAGGATAGGAATGGCTTTAAAACTCTCATTTACTCTCCTTAGAAGGCGCTAATCCTAAAAGCCCGGTCAGTTGAATTAAGGCTTTATGATAATCAGCATGAGCTTGTTGGTAATGACGCTCTTCTTCATACAACGAATTAAGGGCTGTAGATAATTCAATGTACGTATAACGTCCCATTTGGTAGCCGTCTTGTGCCAATTTGATTGATTTACGGGCCAAAGGTAATAATGAATTCGTCACCAAGCTTGCCTCATAATGACTTTGTTCGGCTTGTAGAAAAGCCCCATAGACATTTTGACGCACATCAAGGCGTGTACCTTGAAGCTCATGAGCCGTTTGGGTGTATTGTGCCTCAGCGGTTATGATTTTGCCTTGATTTCTATTGTAAACAGGCACTTCTGCAAAAGCAGAAGCCACTGCGGCATTACTGCCATCATCAGAGAAATGACGACCGCCTAATTGAATGTTTAAATCCGGCCACACAGATTTTTTAACTGCAGTAATAGTTGCACGCTTGGCGTGTAATTGCTGTTGAAGCTGCACTAACTGAGGGCTTTGCGGTAATTTTCTAAGTAACACAGCCCAGTTCAATGTCACTCCAGGAAGACCTTTATCCACCAATTGTCTATCAACTCGTAACCCATCACCTAATAGACGCGCCAATTTCGCACGCTGAAATAAAGCATCCCGTGCGGCTTTATTTTCTTGAATACGCGCTTCGCCTAAGCGCACCTGGGCCAAACGTAAGTCTAATTCCGCTCCTGCGCCTGCCTTAACTCGACGCTCGATTGCGCTTACGATGTCTTGATTGAGGCGAATAAGTTTTTGGGTTACTTGATGCCATTGACCTGCATAAAGTGCATCCACATAGGCCACACCAACTGCCACATAAAGTATCGCTTTTTGCACTTGAATTTGGGCAAGAGAAGCTAAGTAGTCTGCATAGGTTGCTTTTTTCAGATACTGTAACCGATTCCCCAAAGGGATGGGCTGGGTCACTGATGCCGTAGTTTCTGCCGCTTCATAACTCGAATAACTTCCCGAGCCGCCAAAGTTTTCTGCGGTTAAAGTCACTTGAGGATTGGGATAAAGCCCACTTTGGATAAAAAAACCGCGCATGGCTTGTGCTTTATCTATTTCGGCTTGTAATTCGGGATTATTGCGATAAGCAATGCCCAGGGCTTGTTTGAATGTCAAAGGGGTGGCCGCGAGCGCCTCACTCGCTACAAGGCTCATTGCACTCCATATAACATAATAAAATAAATTACGCATTCCCTACCCTATCAAATCCTTTTCAAACCTTATCGTTCAGTGTACCTTGATTTTGGGCCTCGATACACCCTATTGCTAAAAAAACCAGAAAATCATAGCATTAAGTCACTGAAATGATTACCAAACTGGTATACACTGATCTTTATAATCCATTAACTTGTTTATCCTATGTACCTACGATTATTATTTGTTTTTTTAATAATCTTGACTGCCGAACTGAAGGCTCAGTCATTAACTATTGGAATAGTGGCGTATGACCCGCCGTTTTCAATGAATGCCGACAAAAATCATTTCTTTGGGTTTGACATTGAGCTCATAACGGAGCTCTGCAAGCAAATTAAAGCTCAGTGTCAATTGAAATCCATGCTGTTTGACGAGCTGTTTACAGAATTAAAAGCGAGTAAAATTGACTTGGGCATAGCGGCAATTACCATCACCAACGAACGGCAGAAAACCTTTCTCTTTAGTCTTCCCTATCTGGCCAGTGCAGCACGTTTTATGACCATAAAAAACGACTCAATTACATCTCTTGAACAACTCAACAATAGATCAATAGGCATTATCAGAGGCTCTCTCTTCAAACAACTCATTACTCAGAAATTTAAAACCAATAGGGTTAGAGAATATCCTTCAACCAATCAACTCATCACTGCCTTAAATCAACAGGAAGTGGATGCCCTGCTGATGGATGATTTTTCGGCTGATTATTGGATAGCTAATAATAACACCTTGTTTAAAGGATTAGGCAAACCCTTCCCCGTCGGCATCGGTTATGGAATCATGGCCAAAATGGATTCTAAGATGCTAATGAACCAAATCAATCAAGCCTTAAAACATATTGAAAAAAATGGATTCTATTTGTCTTTATATCAAAAATATTTTCACACCATACCCATGCATTAATATATATCACTAACGGTTATCTTAATGTCACTGTTTTAATTTAATTTGGCTTAATAGTGTCCGTGACCATGACCATGCGGGTGATACCCACTAAATACTCGCTTAGGCTGTTGATTGTTTTTTGAATCTTCTTTATTAATAGAAGAAGCGCAGGAAGCCAACAAAAACATTAAAGAAATGAGCATCAATACATATGAGGTTACTAAACTAGATTTTTTCATCATTCGCATCCTTAGAATAACTCACTTGCTGTTATTTTTTAATATCATTATTATGGATGAAATAAAAGTAAATTGTACTCCTTTCGTTTTATATTCATTCAATATAAAACACGGAGTTAAATTGATGAAATTTTATTCCCGTCAACACCGCACAGGAGGCCAATATGAAAAAAGAGGTTTTTATTTCAATCTGTGGCGGCCTTATTTTTTCTTTAGCCACACAAACAATTCTGGCCGATGAAATTCCCAGACACACCTTACCTATGTCTGAAATTTTGAAAATTCTGCAGACTCGGGGTTATAGCGCGATAAGAGAGGTTGAATTTGATGATGGTTTATATGAGGTGGAAGCCTTGATGAGAAAGGGATTCAGCTTATTCTTCGAATGAACCCCAATACAGGGGACTTTATCAACACCAATTTAAAAACCACGAAATACCCCATCTCAATGCTTGAAGCGGCCCAGAGAATTGAAGACGCGGACTATCATACTATTTTCAAAATTGAAGCGCACGGCAGTCAGTATGAGGCAAAGGCCCTTGGTAAAGAGGATAAAAAAATTAAATTACGCATCGATGCTAATTCTGGCAAAATATATATCCTTGAATAAGAGAATTAGGGTTATTTATTCTGCAACCTTTAAAATTTTTCAATAAATACAGCAAACAACCTATTTAAGTTAAGCTTAAAGAAATTTAAGGCTTGACATCCCCTGTCCTTATCACAAGAGCCATCACGAATCAGCTGATGCCTGCCCCTTGTCCTTATTTAATTGCTGCCTGTTTTTTAAATTCAAGGAGGGTTTTTAGCATGCACTAAGATGGACTTTCGAGCTATTATGAAATTACAAAATAGTTCAAGCGCCATTTTTTATTCATCATGTATACTCTGCCCCTAAAATTACCTAAGTCCTTCATTGCTTTTTCTATCATGTCAGTTTATGACGCAAACGCAACGCATTGACAATCACTGACACTGAACTGAGTGCCATGGCCGTACCGGCTATCATCGGGTTAAGCAACAAGCCCGTGAGTGGATAAAGAACGCCTGCTGCAACCGGCACACCCAGTGCATTATAAAAAAAGGCAAAAAAGAGGTTTTGTTGAATGTTTTGTACCGTATGGACCGATAATTCGTAGGCTTCTAAAAGCTTGCTTAAATCACCTGATAATAAGGTCATGCCAGCACTTTCAATCGCCACATCACTACCGGTTCCCATCGCAATGCCAATGTCGGCTTTTGCCAACGCAATGGCATCATTAACTCCATCTCCCACCATGGCAACCACATGTCCTTTTTGTTGCAGTTCGGAAATCACTTTGCTTTTTTCATCGGGCAATACTTCTGCAATCACCTCTGTAACACCTACGCGTTGGGCCACCGCGTTTGCAGTCATAGCATTATCACCCGTGAGCATGATGACGTGAATACCCTTTTTCATAAGAGAAGCAACTGCAAGTTGGCTGGACTCTTTAATACGGTCGGTCACAATAAAAACACCCGCCAATTGTTTATCAACCGTTAAATAAATCAAAGTAGCCCCTTCTTCTTGTGCTTTTAACGCAGCAATTGGAATTTCATTGTCAGGAACAGACAACCAGTGCGCATTGCCAATGGCAACCATCGCACTATCGATTTGCGCTTGAGCCCCCTTTCCTCGGACTGCAATAAAATCGGTGGCCTCTTTCAGTGTCATCTGACGTCTTTGCGCTTCATCACGTAGCGCTCTAGCCAATGGGTGTTCGCTATGCCGCTCAAGGGAGGCGGCAAGAACCAAAAGTTCCGCTTCTTGCCAGTGACCACTGGGGATAATTTGGGTCAATGCCGGATGGCCTTGAGTCAGTGTTCCTGTTTTATCCACCACCAACGTGTTGATTTTGCGTAATTGCTCTAGTGATGCTGCATTTTTAATTAAGATACCACGTCGTGCGCCCTCACCTATCCCAACCATGATTGACATAGGCGTTGCAAGTCCTAAAGCACAAGGACAGGCAATAATCAGTACGGAGATGGCAGCGATTAAGCCATAGCTTAAGGAAGGCGCAGGGCCTATTAAAAACCAGACGAGAAACGAAAGTATCGCAATCCCTAAAACGATTGGCACAAACCAAGCCGATACAGCATCGGCCAAACGCTGAATAGGCGCTTGGCTACGCTGTGCTTCACTGACTTGTGTGATAATGCGGGCAAGTATGGTGTCTTTACCCACATGAGCGGCTTTTATAATGAGACTGCCATGTTGATTGAGCGTCCCGCCAATGACTTGATTGCCAACTTCTTTGGCGACAGGCATAGGCTCACCGGTTAACATGGACTCATCGACATCACTTTGCCCGCGAATTACCTCCCCATCAACCGGAATTTTTTCACCGGGGCGCACAAGCAACCTATCCTCTACCGCTACTTCATCAAGTGTGATGTCCTCTTCTTGCTCTTCATTATTCAATCGGTGAGCAAGGGTTGGATTTAAATGAAGCAATGCGCGAATGGCATCCCCTGTGCGCTCGCGTGCTTTTAATTCCAATACTTGCCCTAAAAGCACCAAGGTCGTAATGACTGCTGCTGCTTCAAAATACACCGGCATCATGCTGCTTTTCTGCATATGTAGGGGTGGCAATTGGGGGAAAATAACTACCGCTAAACTATAGCCCCAGGCAACGCCTGTTCCCAAAGCAATCAGGGTAAACATGTTCAAGTGACGGGACAAAAGCGATTGCCAACCACGAACAAAGAAAGGCCTGCCACAACCTAAAACCACCAAAGTGGTCAGTGCTGCTTGAAGCCACAAGGATAAGGACATTCGAGTAGGTGCGACCATCCAATACTCATCCATCGCTAAGAGAACAACCGGGATGCTGAGGATAGAGGACAGTATAAAACGCCTAAACATATCCTCATATTCAGGATTTTTTTGCTCAGCTAAACTCACCTGCTCAGGCTCAAGCGCCATGCCGCAAATGGGACAGGTTCCTGGTTTATCTTGACGGATTTGGGGATGCATGGGGCAAGTATACAGGGCGTTTTTTGATGTCGTCACAGTAGGCGCAGATGTTTGTGAATGCTGATGATTGCAGCAACTGTGTGCTTCTTTATGGTGCTGAGAACCGTGTTTATTTGTACTCATCATGCACCTCAATCGTATTTTTTAAGCAAGGCCATAATCTCATCCATTTTTTCCTGGCGAGATTCCTGATTGCCATGGCAGGCCGCTTCATTAAGGCAATTCAACACGTGGCGCTCAAGCACGCCAAGCTCAATAGTTTTTACCGCATTACGAACAGCGCGTAGTTGCGACAGAATATCCACGCAATAGCGTTTCTCCTCAATCATCCGCTTAATGCCTTCAAGCTGACCTGTAACTCGATTAAGTCGGGATAATTCGTGGTGATGCTCTGGGTGTTTTGACATGTATTTTCTCCTGTATACCCCTATAGGTATATACCCATAAGGGGTATTTTGTCAACGCTAAGATAGAAAATAAAAAACGACGAGCCGAGCCTATGACACAACAAAAAGCAACAAGGAGAACAAATTAATAGAAATAACGGATTCGGTTTATGAGCGTAAATTAATTGGATGCTCCACTTGCTTATGAACCATTGTAAATGCAAACCGAATCGTATGTGATGTTTTGTTTTGCAGCATAACAGGCTATATCAGCCTGTTTGATGATCTCAATGACTGATACAGAATCACGATTTAGTATGGAGATACCTACCGAGCATCCAACGTTAAACTCATTGGCATCATAAGACTTTGATGCAAGTTGCACGATATCTCGTGCTATATGAGAAGCCTCCTCCAAAGAAATATGGTTCATCACTGCAATAAATTCATCACCACCATAACGCGCAATCAAGTCGTTTTTTCGAAGCCGTTGTTTTAATAATGTGATAAAATTTTGCAACACCTTATCACCGACATCATGACCAAAGTTATCATTCACCAATTTAAAGTTATCCATATCAATGAACATGATGACACACATTCCACCACCTGTTTGTATATTCTGGAAGTAAGTATTGAGCACATCAAGAAGATGCTCCCTTGTGTTACAACCAGTGAGTCCATCATGTTTGCTTCGATGTTCCAATGTTGCAAAACGCAACGTTAAGTCATCAATCATTAATCATTTCTGTTTTTTTAATCGTTTTTTCCATTAACTGACACGATAAATAAACATAAAGTCCGCCCAATAAAAATACAGAGGCATAAAAATAATTAAGACAGTGGGGATCAATAAAAACACCGTAAAGAATGCAGCTTAAATAGCTCAATATGAACAGACCAATAAGAGTCAATTAGGCAATCCAGTGGTAACGATATCCATTTGTTTCACGAAGAAGGCCATGAATTAGATACCCTCCTTTTGAAAGAAGTAGAATACCTAAAGTAATCATACCGATGGGAATAAAAGTTGCACTCATTTTATCAAGTCAGTCATTACCCTTATCCATGAGTATAAAACCAGTTTTGATTTTTTTCATGAATAGCAGCCACACGAATGAGACACTATTGATTGAATTAGGATGTTTATGCTAGAAAGATCATTTTAGAGATAAAGGCCCATGGAACAAATAAAAAAACCCATTTTTTCTCAGTTAATTCATGTTTCTGATGCAAGATTATCCTAGAATTGAATAAGATGGGCATCCATTTTTGTTACAAAAGCTATTTTCTTTCATGAGAGTGTTTTGAAAAGATTTCTATTTGTGGAGTTCAAAAAACGTGACTATTTTATTGAATACACTCGAACGTGAGTGCTTAATTTTTTTATCCACGAGAATAGTGACTCAAGAAAATCTTCAGGGGTTAATTTATGAGTTCCTTTACACACAACCTGAACATTTATTACTAATACTGGCCAAAGAGGTACAGCACGACGATGCAATTAGCACGATTCTGGCTCAATCAAAACCCCATCAATCTAATATTTTGATTGAGAGAGTTATAGGTCATTTAAACGATATTCTTTTTCAAATCATCAAAACTTATTATTTTCAAACAAAATATTAATCGCAGCCAAATGAGTCATCTCTGTCGTTACCCTACCTAAATTGTGGCGCATCAATACCCAGCTTAAAGTCTTACGACCCATAAGTCCTAAAGGAATATATTGCCTTTTTATATCACAACGGTCATCTGTGCCCCATGGGTAGAAACAGCTAAAAAAGGAGCCTCTTTTTTTATTGCATAAAACCCTTTGATGCTTGGCTTAACACCATCAAACGATTCCTGTGTCTCTTCAGATTGATACACATCAATTTGTTCCAGGCGAATAATCTGTTGTTCCTGTCGGTCTAAAAGTTTGCGATACCGCTGATTACTTTCTTCTAATTGTTTGGTAACTATTGACAGTTTGCGTTCGGCATCACAAATTCGGTCTGCCACCTCAACAAAGCTTTTCTCTTTATTGGTTAGAAATTCCTCTAATCTTTTTTGAAAAGCAGCTCGTTGTTCTTTGTCTTGAATAACCATATTAGAAAATGTTTCAACTGTTCCACTTAATACCAGTCCAACAGCCCGCGCCTGTTCAACTTCTATTCCCATTTTTTCTTTCACGTTATCCAGTTCTTTTATTTTATCAGATAACTGATTTTGATTTTCTTTATACGCCTGAGCAACCTGTTCTAATTGTCTTTGAGTATTTTCTAAAGCTTGAGACTGCGCATCGTTTGAGTCTTTGAGCCTTTTGCTAGTAAGTTCAAGTTCAATCTGAGTGGCACGCAGTGCTTTTTCGGTATCCGTAAGCTCATTAATTTGTGACTTTAATGTTTTAATTTGCTCACAAAATTGATCAATATTAGCGGTTAGGCGCGTATTTTCTTTCTGGAATGCATCAATTTCAATTGCCAGCTGTTCGCGTAAGAGATCTAGAGTTGAAATAACCGAGTCCAGCAGATCAGCAAGACTTGAGATTCCTGCCTTTAAACCTTCGATATTGTCTGCATTTTGACTCTGATGATTTTCAAGAAGGATATGGCTTACCGTATAAACAATTCCAGTAACAATACTGAGCGTAATAAGGGCTGCAAGATTTGCCATGAGTCCAATCATCAACACTGGTACGGTGAGCACGACACCTGCAGTAATTTTTTGCCATAAGGGGATTTCATTCCAGAAACTGGCAGCACGCGATAATAAGCTTGGATTGTGATTCATCGCCTGAATCAATTGATTCAATTCTTCTTTGATTTTTTGTATTTTATTTTGAGTAATTACAATCTTCTCAAAACGTTCTTTATCTTTTTTTGTTTTTTGATTGGGGTTGTCCTGCTCCATGTTTTCTGACGGATGAAGGTCTAAAGCTAACTCAAGTTCCAATTTTTGATACGTCATGGTTCTTCCTTACAACGAGTGGGCATCCACTTTTTAATGCTAAACGGTGTCACATGAGTTTCGGACTTACCTTAAGAGAAACAAAGTGACGGAAAATCCCGTAATTATTGAATTAATTACCCGTACTTTTTTTATGTATTGGATTGAGGTGTAACAATCCTGTACATAAGGCATTAAGGTTGTGTATTGAGAGGTGAAATTGATTTTTAATGTTTAGAATGTTACTCATTACCATTTTCCTTAATTTGGTTTGAAACAACAGTCAACCGAACACTTTTTCCTGGAGCGGTTAAATTATGATCATTCTATCGAATAAATTGTGTTCAGTCATTCTTTTTTTAGTGACTCACCATTAAGATGTGACATCAACCATTCTGCTTCCTCTAAAGAAGCAAAAATTGTAACCACACTACCTTTGCCGCCATAATTAAAATGTATGTTAACCTTGGATGAAAGTTTTTTCGATTGTTGTGCCATCCAATCCTTCGCTTTTTCCTCAAATAGGCCTAGTGTAATGAAATGGACTCCTCTCCTTACAGACGGGATAATATCCCAGTTTACGGATTGGAATAAATAAGGAGTTCATTTCATTACACTAGGCCTATTTGAAGCCTAAGAAATTCTTATAAAAAAGATGGTTTCGCGAGCCCAAAGAGAGTGAAATAAAAATTGACATCAGCAACTATTTTGCATTAAAATATCAAGTGATATAAAAAACCATCAAAAGTAGGTTTATAACGCCATGAAAATTACATCTTAAGTACGCCCTTCTACAGGGCAGAGAGAGTAAATCATTTTTGATTTTCTATTTTTATTGTCCTAAAAGATATGCTTAAGAGTAAATCATGCATCATAAACCGATTCAATTTAAAGACCTAGGTCTTATCTACCCGCATAAAATCTGTTTTCAAGACTTCAGTGGTGAAATTCACTTTGGTGAGCGTATTGCACTGATTGGCCGAAATGGCTCAGGAAAATCAACCTTACTTAAGAGATTTGCTGGTCTTTGTTCAGCCTCTGCTGGCGAAATTAAAATGCCACAGGATGTTCGTATTGGTTATTTACCCCAAGTGATTGAAGAATGTCCTGATTTAAGTGGTGGTCAACGATTAAACCAAGCATTAACCAAGATATTGTCTGAAGATCCGAATGTGTTGTTGTTGGATGAACCCACAAATCATCTGGACAGACGCAATCGCCGTTCTTTAATGCGTATGCTCCTGCATTATCCGGGGACGTTGGTCATTGCTTCTCATGATACGGAGCTCATCAATACAGTCGCAGATACTCTATGGCATATTGATTTAGGTAAGCTCGCTGTATTTAGAGGGGCTTATTGTGATTATCAGCAAATGCTTGAAGACAAGAAAGCATCGATTGAACAGGAATTATCACGGATTTCACGGGAGAAGAAAGAATCACATCTTGCTCTAATGAGAGAACAAGAACGGAATAAACGTTCTCGTGTTCAGGGTGAAAAAAAGATAGCGCAGCGTAAATGGCCAACGATTCGGTCTCATACAAAGCTTGCCAATGCAATGACAACAGGAAATAAACGATTAAGTCAGATTAATCATAAAAAACAACAGGTGCTTGAAGAGCTTTCATCTTTAAACCTTCCGGAAACGATTAAGCCCAAATTTAAATTAAACGGTCTTGACCACCATAAGCCCCTAATCAGTATTCAAGACGCTTCTATTGCCTACGAGGCTTTCGATGTGATTCTTGAAGAGATTCATTTTCACTTGAATGGCTGCGAACGGGTGGCATTGTATGGGGACAACGCATCAGGGAAGTCCACCTTTGTCAAAGCGATCTTGGAGGATAGTCACATTAAGAGAACAGGTGAGTGGACTCTTCCAGAGCGCAATACAGTTGGGTATCTCGATCAGCATTATCAACATCTGAATTGTGACGAAACAGTTCTGGATTTGATGAAAAGTCAGATGCCCCATGCTTCTCATGCTGAACTTCGTGTCCATTTGAATGACTTTTTATTTCGCAAAAACATCGAGGTAGAAATAAAGGTCAAAGATCTTTCTGGTGGTGAAAAGGCAAGGCTTTCTTTAGCCTTAATTGCTGCCAATCCGCCTAAGCTAATTATTTTAGATGAGGTAACCAACAATGTAGATCTGGAAACACGCGATCATATCATTCAAGTATTACGTGAATTTTCAGGTGCAATACTGGTTATTTCTCACGATTATGATTTTTTAGATTCCATTCACATTGAAACTAAGTATCACGTTCATCAAGGGAAGATACATCATTTCAATGAGGAACAATCAGAGGGTGTTCATCATGACTAATCGTTTGCCTAACCACATAGGCTCTTTTATGTGGCATTTTTTAAAACCGTATCGACGCATGGTTTTTTTATTTATCCTGCTTGCTTTAATGGCTGGATTTTGGGGACCGTTTAATAGTTTATTGATTAAATCCTTTTATTAATACCTTGGCAGCAAAAACAAGTACGGACTTCTCCTCTTTGTATTGGATCGCTGGATTACTGGTAGTGAACTTTATTGTTTTTGACAATATCACCTGGCGAACAATCGGGTACTTGAACTATAAATACGAAGCAGTGCTTAAAAACCAAATCATTAGCCAAATGTTTGAGTATGTGTTGGGAAGTAGTACGCAATTTTTTCAGGATAATCTATCGGGGAGAATTGCCACACAAATTACTACTCTTGCTGATAATCTTGAGATTATTTTGCATCGCGTGTCTATCGACTTTCTTCGTGGTGCTTCATTATTAGTGGTTTCATTTATTACAGCCTATTTTGTTAATGTCCTGTTTTTTTATATTTTATTTCTTTGGTTCATTGCCTTTGCCTCATTTAGTATTTGGATGTCGGCACGATTGGTTCAATTGTCCGATGACCATGCAAATTCCGAATCGCAGCTTTCTGGGCAATTAGTCGATAGCCTGGCGAATCAATCCAATATTCGTATTTTTTCACGCAAAATCTACGAAGTGGAACGTATGAACACGTTTTTTAGCTTGGTACAACGGGCTTTTCAAAGAAAAGAGCTGTTTATTGTTTTGTTATGCTGCGCACAGGGTGGAATGATTGCGGTAATGATAGGTTTGGCCTCGATTACCTTAATTCACTTGTATGGCAAGGGACTGATGAGCATTGGTGATTTTGCTTTGATTCTTGGGCTTTCCATGGAATTGGGACACATGATGTGGTACACCATGTACCAAGTGGACCAATTTAACCAAGCTTTAGGCAAGGCAAGACAAAGTTTAAATGCATTGGTCATCCCTCATGAGATACAGGATAAAAATAATGCATCCCAATTAGTGGTCACGCAAGGACGAATTGAATTTTCCAAGGTGAAATTTCATTACCAAGGTGGTTACTCCCTGTTCCAAAATAAGTCCGTCACAATTGAAGCCGGTCAAAAAGTGGGTTTGGTGGGCTATTCAGGAAGCGGCAAGTCCACTTTTGTTAATTTGATTTTACGACTATATGAGGTGGTGGATGGGCAAATTCTAATCGACGGTCAAAACCTATCCGAAGTGACTCAAGAGAGTTTAAGACAAGCCATTGCCATGATTCCACAAGACCCAATGCTTTTTCATCGAAGCCTGATGGATAATATTCGTTATGGCAGGACAACAGCTTCGGATGAGGAAGTCATTTCAGCCTCCAAGAAGGCCCATGCACATGAATTCATCAGTCTTTTGCCAGAAGGTTATGAGACCTTGGTCGGGGAACGTGGGGTGAAGCTTTCAGGTGGTCAACGCCAGCGCATTGCCATTGCACGTGCGATTTTAAAAAATGCGCCCATTTTAATGTTGGACGAAGCCACCTCTCAACTCGATTCTATTACAGAATCTAACATTCAAGACAGTCTTTGGGAGTTGATGCAGGGAAAAACAACCTTAGTCGTTGCACATCGTTTATCGACTCTGCTGCATATGGACCGAATTTTAGTATTTGATAAAGGCCATATCGTTGAAGACGGGACACATGCTGAACTATTAGATCGCGGTGGTTTGTACAAAACACTATGGGATGCGCAGGTAGGTGGGTTTTTACCAGATGAACGAAAAGAAGAGTCTCTTAGTGGATAGTGGGGTAGCAAATGAATAAACCACATACAGAGTTTAGGGTAGTGCATCATTTACTTAATGACTTACTATCCGGTTTGCAATCAATTTTAAAGGAACATTTGCTGGGCGTTTATGTGTATGGTTCATTTGTTTGGGGTGATTTTGATGAAACAACCAGCGACATTGATGTTCTTGTGGCATTAAACAAAGAAATGACACCAGAAGAATTCGCGGCTTTAGATGATTTGCATGCCAATCTGGTTCAGCATTTTCCAGCTTGGAATGACCGAATTGAAGTAGCTTATGCATCTTATAAAATGTTACAACATTTTAAGACAGAGCCAGGTCAAATTGCTGTCATTAGCCCAGGGGAACCGTTTCACCTCAAACAGGCGGGGACTGACTGGCTTATTAATTATTATTTGTTGCAAAGAGATAGCCTCATTCTATATGGTCCATCAGCAAAGTCGATTATTGCTCCTGTATCAAATAGTGAGTTTATAGAGCATGTCAAAAAACAGGCCATTGAGTGGCAAGATTGGGTTACTCATACCAAAAATTCTTTAGGGTACCAATATTATGTTGTATTAACTCTATGCCGGGCTTTGTATGTGCTCCAACATCAGGAACAAGGCTCTAAGTTAAAAGCTGGAACTTGGGCTAAAAATCAATTCCCAAAATGGCGAGTTTTAATTCAACGAGCATTAACTAAAGCTGAACTAAATCATGCAAGCGATATCTTGACCGAAGAAACCTATCAAGAAGTCACTGCATTTGTGGGTGAAATAGTTCAGCATATTCAAGAGAGAGAATAAATGATGGAAGTCAACCAAGAACAAAGACTCATCGAAGTAGTTCCTTATAATGCTAATTGGCCTATGCAATTTGAACAGGAAGCAAAGCGAATTAAAAAAGCATTAGGCAGTAATTGCATTGAAATTCATCATATCGGTTCCACATCAGTACCAGGTTTGGCTGCAAAACCAGTAATCGATATGATTCCAGTTGTTTTAGATATTAGCAAAGTGGACAGTGCCAATGCTGCTATGCAGGCACTTGGCTATGAAGCCAAAGGAGAATACGGTATTCCTTTTCGCCGCTATTTCCAAAAGGGAGAAAGTCTACGAACACATCATGCTCATATTTTTGAGTTTGGAAATTCCGAAATCGAGCGGCATTTAAAATTTAGGGACTGGATGAGAGCACATCCAGAAGATAGAGAAGCTTATGCTCGTTTAAAACAAGAGTTGGCCCATCAATATCCCTATGACATTACTGCCTATTGTTTGGGCAAAGAAGATTTTATTGCAACAATTGATAAAAAAGCAGGGTTTAATGGATTAAGAGTGGTGAAGGCATTAACGCCGCGAGAATGGGATAAAGTACGTCATTTCAGACAATTCTATTTTTTTGATAAAGCTGGGCTTTCTGACCCTTACACTTGGACTTTTGAGCATGATGCTCATGTTCATTTTGTTTTATCTCAAGGAAGCGACATCATTGGTTATGCCCATCTGCAATTATGGCCTCATCAGAGAGCCGCTTTGCGTATCATTGTGATTGATGAGGAAAAAAGAACCCATCAATACGGTAGCCAATTCTTGGCGTTATGTGAAAAGTGGCTCAAAAACCAAGGATATCAAAGCTTGCACGTGGAGTCCTCACCGGATGCTCTAAGATTTTATAGAAATAATGGTTATATCGACATGCCATTTGATGATCCAGATGGCTATGAAGGTGATGCGAGAGATACTGCGGTAGGGAAAATACTATGATTCAAATCGAAAAAATAACGGGAGATTGGGCTCAAACCTTATGTCGAACCATTACAAAGGATTTGCCAGAATACTTTGGTTTACCAGAAGCGAACGAGCACTACGCAATAGGTGTAAACACACGCACTAATTTTGCGGCGAAAGATGGAGATGACACTATGGGCCTCGTTTCTATTGATTTTCCTTATCCTAATAATGCCAATATTTACTGGATGGCTGTAAAACGTGATTATCATCGTCAAGGTGTAGGAAAGCAATTAATCGAAGCGGCTTGCCATTTTGCTGCAACACAAGGAGCTAAAACCATAACCGTTGAAACACTTAGCCCCTCTGAATTGGAAGAGAATTACCTTAAAACCTACCGATTTTATCAGTCAGTTGGTTTTAACGCTCTTTTTGATTTAAAACCTGCAGGGTATGAGTGGAATATGGTGTACATGATAAAACAGCTTGAACCTTTAGCAGAAAACCAACGGTCAATTGCCATTAAGCTAATGGAATTATCTGATATCCCCGTTTTGGTCGATGCGTTTCAAAAAGCAAATTGGCAAAAACCTTACGTCTTGTTTGAAGGGTATCATCAAGAACAACAACAATCTGAGCGAGTAGTTTGGGTAGCCTATGTTCAAGACCAAATTGCGGGCTATGTTACTCTAAAATGGGCCTCACACTATGAACCCTTTGCTCATAAAGAAATCCCAGAAATTATGGACTTAAATGTATTGCCTGCTTTTCGCAAGCTCGGAATAGGCAGTGCTTTACTCACTGTTGCTGAAGACAAGGCAGCAAGTCAGTGTGATGTTGTAGGTATTGGTGTTGGGTTATATGGTGGTTCCGATGGAGGATATGGACAAGCTCAACGACTTTATGTTACCCGTGGTTATATTCCTGATGGTTTAGGGGTAACTTATAGTTATAAACCAACCATTCCTGGGGAAACATATCCTTTGGATGATGATTTAATTTTGTGGTTTACTAAAAAATTAACCAATTTGCATGCAGAAAGTGATGCCGTAATTAAAAAAACAACTGATAGCCACGATGTGTATGTACCAAATACAAACTATAAATTGGAGTTCAATGCAAAAGATTCATTTAAAATTGTAGATCAAAAGTTGTTTGAGTTTAATACATCGTGCGTCCCTTCCACACAAAAACCTGAAGTAATTGATATAAATGTTACGATCAAGAATGGTGATGAAATAATAGCGGGTATTTGTTCGGAGGTTTATACATGGAAGATCCTGTACATCAGTGTCTTTTTTGTTGAGGAAAAATATCGCCACCAAGGTTTGGGTACCATTTTACTCAATAAAGTTGAGGAAAAAGCTAAAGAATTAGGAGTTACTTTAATTCACCTCGATACCTTTGATTTTCAAGCAAAAGATTTTTATCTCAAATATGGTTACGAAGAGTTTGGAGTTCTGGATGACTGCCCTAAAGGTCATAAGCGTTATTATATGAAGAAGGTACTATGAGTTTTATAAAAAAAGGAATATACCGTCATTATAAAGGTAATTTGTATGAAGTAATTGATATCGCCAGGCATTCGGAAAGCTTGGAAGATATGGTGGTGTACAGAGCGCTTTACGGTGATTTTAAACTATGGGTTCGACCTCTTAAGATGTTCCTTGAAAACATTGAGATAAACGGTGAGATCCAAAAAAGATTTGAATTAAATGAATAGATTAGAACAAGCAAATCGTTTTATCTTCACTGGCACCCCAGGCAGTGGAAAAACTTCTGTTATTTTGGCATTGAAAAGATTAGGGCATGTAGTGATTCCTGAATCTGCAACGGATGTCATTGCAGAAGAGCAGGCAAAGGGAACTATGCGCCCATGGGAGCAGGCTGATTTTGTAGATAAGATTGCCTTAACACAAAAATTAAGGCAATTGAATGCTAAAGGTGAGTTACAATTTTATGATCGATCACCATTTTGTGCTTATGCATTGGGACGTTATTCCGCTCATTGGCATCATCGTGATTTTACACCCTCACCTGTTTTATTAGCTGAAGTTGACCGCTGCCTAAAAGCGGGTATCTATCAACGCAAAGTATTCTTTTTTGAGAACTTGGGGTTTATTGAACCAACCTCCGCTCGCAAAATCAGTTATGAAGATGCCCTTATTTTTGAGCAAATTCACATAGAGGTATACAAAGAGTTTGGTTTTGAAATTGTGCTTGTGCCTAATAATGCGATTGAAGAGCGTTGCCGATTTGTCCTTGAAACGTTAGGTATAAAAAAATAAACATCCATTTTATGAAAAAACCGCTTGACCCTATTGTTACTATATATCTTACCTTTGTTCCTAAGGAGGTAATACTATGACTCAATGGTTCGTAAAAGACTTAAGCAAATTGACCGGTGTTTCGGTGCAAACATTGCATCATTATGACCGCATTGGTTTACTTAAACCTTCATTGCGACAGTCCAATGGGTATCGTATTTACTCCGAGAAGGATTTATTGAAATTACAACAGATTATTGCTTTAAAGTTTTTTGGTTTTGAGTTGTCACAAATCAAAACCTTGCTCTCTGAAGAACGTCATGCGCTAAACCATTTTGAGGCCCAAGCTCAAGTGTTAGAACAAAAAGCAGCGGCATGTACTTCCGGAGCTAAAACCTTAAGAAGCATTATTAACTCTGTTGATATCAATCAATCCATTCCATGGGAAACCATTATTCAGCTGATTGAGGTATATAAAATGGCAGAACATCTTGAACATGATTGGGTTAAGGAAATATTCACTCCTGATGAATTAAAACAATATGTAGCATTTGAAAAGGAAATGAAAACAAATAATAAGGCTGAGTTTGAAAAACAATGGCATCAACTCTTAGATGAACTGAAACAAAACGTGAAACACGATCCTGATTCCACTATAGGTATCCAAACAGGAAAAAACTACATGGAATGGGTTAACAGCGTATACGGTAAAAAATATGCTCATCTAAGAACCAAAAAATGGGAAAAAGGATTTGGAGAAGGAAAAGGTCTTGACGACATTGGATTAACATCAGAGATCATGGCATGGTTAGAAAAAGCTTTAGATGCTTATTGGAAGGATAGACTTTATGGCATTCTTGAACAAGTAGGAAAAACTTCAGCTTCCACTGTACTAATGCTTTGGAATAAGGCCTTAGATGATATGTATGGTGAAGAAATTTCACGAAAATATGATGTTTGTGACATTGCTTTGAATGATGACAAGGTCAGTCTAGAGGCAAAGACTTGGCTTAAAAGTATCTTAGATGCCTACAAAATGTAAACAATAGATGTAAATTTGGATCGGTGCTATTTTTACCGATCCAATCTTAATTAAATATCAACTTAATCCATCTAGGGGGATTCTGTTCGGTAAAAAGCCGCCAACCTGAGCATCCGCCAATGTTAAAAAATTCGTAAAAAAATGCTGATTGAGAATAAATTTTACGGCATCAGGTATAATTAAATCACTAGTTTGTATTTTGAGCAATTTTATGTCTTATGCAAAAATGGCAGAATTACTTTTGCTGGACGTCATGTCTAAAGCACAGATTCCAGGAGTTTCTATTGCCTTCATAAGCAGTGATGGAATCATATCTACTCAAGAACAAGGCCTTACAGAGGGTTGCGGTCTTTTTGCAATACCAGTTGATCCACTCAAGTGTCCCTTTAATAAGCTGGGATTAGGAACTAAAGATGCTGTAGTTTTATTTGACGACAAACTTTATTATGTAAATCAAACGACACAAAGCGTTCATCAAATACAGTTAAATGAAAGTAATCAATCCTCATATCAAAAGTTACGAAAAAGTTGTACTGATACCTATAAATTGGCCGATCCTCAAGAGTCTGAATTAATAACTACTCTAACAGGTCTTACACCACCTACGAGAGTGAAACCAGAAACCGTTTTTGGAGCAGCCTCGCTAAGCAAACCCGTATTTGCTTATTTAGTGCAAAAGTTGATTCAGTCAAATGCGACGAATCAAGCAGAGAAAGGGACAGGTAAATTTAATTTAGATAAATTCAACCTGAGTCAATTTGATTTAGATACCCCTCTTTTTCATATCTTGCCGTTAGAAGAATTTGAGATAGATGGAATGAAATTTGATATGTCTAACACATCTGCTGTTGTCTGTGCCCAAGCACTTACTGCAAGGATGGTGTTATCACATACAACAGGCCTTGCTCATGGTGAAATGAAGTTTCAGTTCATTCCTAATCCTAAAGAAAAAGATTCTAAAGAAAAAATGCATGGATATTCAAATGTTGGTATTGTGTACTTACATCAAGTGATTGAAAAATTGACTGAAGCAAATCTAGAAACATTGGCCAAAAACCATGTGTTTGATCATTGTGACATGACTCATAGCACTTATGAGCCACCAAAGGCCTATCACTTGCTTTTGCATGCTGAAAAAGAACCCTTGTTTGATGAAATGAAGCCTGGTCAGATTGTCATACTAAAAGAAGATGAGCAACTAACAGCCTATTGGTTAGAGAATGGAAAAATAGTCAATCGCTCTTTTCCGGAAAGAGTAGTTCCAGGAATTCTTAGACAGTTACCTGATAAAGGTAAACTTTCAAACAATTTGGAGTTGATAGAAGCTGTAATCTCGCAATATGGATGTAAAGAACCCAAACCATGTGCCGCCAATACACTACGAACTACAGCAACAGATTATGCAAAGTTTGTCAAACATCTAAGCCATGACAACTCCATTGAAAATCCTTTTGTTCCGCATGCCTTCATGACGCACGATAGAGGTTTAGCTGGAGCGATCGGAATTGCTAGAGACAAGATACCCGAGCTCATTTTAAGTCATGTCGCATGGGGCTTAGGTTGGGGGCTACAAACCAATGAAAAGGAGGATGTTGTTACGGCTTACCACTCAGGCGACATGAATGATTGTAGAGCATGGGTTGCAGTCAATTTAAAAGATAAGAGTGCCGTGGTATTCTTTGCTAATTCGCATAATGGACATATTCTTGCGGAACACATTATCCCTTCGACAATTCAAATAGAACTGGCTTCACACTATTTTTTCCCCAAATGGGGTTTTGCTAGAACTCTTGATGAGCTATGTGGTAAAACGAATAATTGGGGCATAAATCCATTTCCAAGACCCAATCCATCTAAAGAGCTAACAAGCTCCTTAGGTGAGTTGCAAAAAAGAACTAATATCCCAAGTATTGCTACAGCAATTATTTCTGACCGCGGAGTTGTTACTACGCAAGAGGTGGGTGTGACTAATGTCAACAAACCAGAAGAAGTTACTAGTTCAACTGTTTTTGAAGCCGCTTCATTGAGTAAGCCTGTATTTGCTTATATTGTATTGAAACTAGCGCAAAAAGGTCTCATTGATTTAGATAAACCACTTCATGAGTACGGTGATTTTGGTCCTCTGGAGATGCGAGCTGATAAAAATTATAAAAAATTAACCGCTCGTATGATCCTATCTCATCAAGCAGGGTTACCTAATGAATTTTCATCCCCAGAATCTCTAAAGTATGTTTCTGAAGTAGGAAAACAATTTGATTATTCAGGTGTGGCTTATCAATTTTTAGGTGAAATTGTGGAACACATTACTTCAAAATCACTGGAAGCTTTAGCCCAAGAAGAATTCGCTAATATAGGTATGACCGATAGTAGCTTCATGCCACCAACGGGTTGCAGTCTTATTAAACTGTCAGATGAAGAGGAAGAGCCAACGCCTGAACGCATTAAAAAATTATTAAAAGATACTTTAGATGTACATGGTCAATTAAGTATTATCCTTCATAAGGATAAATTATTTGTTGCTGAAAGAGCAGTAGACGGCAGCGTACAAATTACTGAAAAAAACTCCAGCCAAGTTGAAGAAAAAAGTCTAAAAGAAATCAAAGCCCGCTTTGCTCAAATACCACCATTTTTTTGGTCAAAACCCATACCGGTTGAAGCAAGGGAATTACCCCTTGTGACTACTATTTTTGGTCATCCCCCAGCACATGCTGCAACAATAGCAATAGGTCATGATAAAGATGGTTCAGTAAATCTTAAGCAAAAATTTTATATGGTTCACCCGGCAGGCTCTTTGTATACAACAACTTCTGATTATGCAAAATTTTTAAAAGCCTGTGTTAACGATCCCTATGTTAGGTGGGAAATGTTCAAACCTATTGTTTCATCATTAAGAGATAAAGATACTAAAGCAATGAGCCAGGGAGTTTCTACTGATATTTTAGATCAAATCTCTTGGGGTCTAGGCATTGGTATTCAGAAAAATACCGATGGAACCCGTATCGCATTTCATTGGGGTGACAATGGAACTGGACGCAATTTAGCAGCGATTAATCTTACTACCGATGAAGCGGTTGTTTGTCTCACCAATAGTGAAAATGGACCCGCTGTTTTTCGAGAAATTGCAGAGCCTATCGTTGGCGATTTAAGTGCTATTAGGCAATGGTTATCAATACGAGAAGAATTACCTCTTGATAAGCGCGTAAAAGAAAATCCAACTCAAGAAATGAACCAACGTGTACAGGAGCAGACGACAGTCGCTACTATAGGACAGCAAGAAGGAGAGCAAAAGCCTTCTGACTTAGGACTGTTCTAAGTATTAATTGAGTTGATCCGAAGGGTTTTTATCTGGTAAAAAGCCGCCAACCTGAGCATCCCACAGGATTTTGTACAAACCACCAAGCATCAATAGCTCTGTATGTGTACCGTCTTCGATAATATGTCCTTTATCAAATACTAAAATTCGGTCCATATGCAACAAAGTAGATAGGCGATGAGCAACGACCAAGGTTGTTTTTCCCTGCATCAACTCCCAAAGACTGTCTTGAATGTTGGATTCTGTAATGGAATCCAGCTGAGACGTGGCCTCATCCAGGATTAAAATAGGCGCATTTTTTAAAATGGCACGAGCAATGGCAATACGCTGGCGCTGACCGCCTGAAAGCTTAACTCCGCGCTCTCCAACCAAAGCATCATAACCATGAGGTAACTTGCTAATGAATTCATGGGCATGAGCTTTCTGAGAGGCTAAAATGATTTCCTCATCCGAAGCTCCTGTCCTGCCATAACGAATGTTATCCATCAGGCTTCGATGAAAAAGCATTGGGTCTTGGGGAATCATAGCAATCGCTTGACGTAAGCTATCTTGGGTAATAGATTGAATGTCTTGGTCATCGATTAGAATTTGACCATCAACTACATCATAAAGTCGTAAGATTAGATTCACAAAGGTCGATTTACCTCCACCAGAATAACCCACCAAACCCACTCTCTGCCCTGCTTCAATGACAACCGATTTATTCTGAAAAAGTGAATATCCCCCATGATAATTGAACTTAACCTTATCAAAGACAATTTGGCCCTGATTAACGACAAGGTTTTTTGCATTTTTCTTGTCTAGTTTCTGGGGCATTTCCTCAAGCATTGCTAATGCTTGAGTGACGGCACCCCAATCAACAACAAAGTCTCTTAATTTATGTGATAGTTCAAAGACTGTATTAATAATATTGAAGTTAAGCATTACAACCAGCGCAAAATCTCCTGGGCTTAAGCTGTCTTTTTGGTAACCGAGAATCAAAAATACAATAAATCCAAAGGCATAAATTGAAGTAAAAAGACCTAAAATGGCATAAAGCCAGGTATGATAAAAGCCGCCACGTTCAGCAATAGCAATAAAAGGCTTCTTTAAACGTTCAAAACGACCGAGCTCATATTGCTTGGTCGTAAAAGTTTTAACGCTTAGCATATTACTTAGATAATCTGCGCAAAGACCAATAATATTTGCTTTTTCTTCAGAATATTCCTTATTCAAAATGATGCTTTGTCGCAATGAAAAAAAGGTGATTAAAAAAAATAAAAGCACCCAGAGAGTTAATATCACCGCAAAAACTGGGGCAACAAAAAAGAGCAACACAAGAGAAATAGAAATGAGTATCAGAAAATAGCAAAACGGATTAATGAGAGTAAAAATAAGATGGGGCAAATGCTGAAATACATCATTTAGTTTGGAAGTTAAGCTTCCTGACAATTGATTCTGGAAAAAACTATAAGGATAATCATAGAGACGTTTCATAAAATGTTCAGCGACATCCAGCCTAAATTTGGCAACGTAACGGGTCAAACAATAATCACTAAGAGTCCAGCTGCTGACCAGCATTATTTGCAAAAATCCATAGAATCCAGCAATAAGCCATAGATTTGTGTTTTGTCTTCCAGAAACCGTATCGATAAGTTGTTTGACCAAAAAAGGCTTTAATGTGTTATCAATAGTGATAAGACACATAGCAGCAAAAATGCCGAACAAATACCAACGGTACGGGATTGCTCTTTGAATAATAAATTTTAATACACTCATAGTATCTTCTTATCTATAGCCCCAATATACTCATCTTGTTATTAGAATAGTTATAAAAATTGAAAATGGGGTGGGTTTGAATTTCTGCGACTCTTACATTTTATCGTCATTTTTTATTTGCTCAATGCCTGATAAGGTTTATTTGAGCTTGTTTCTTGCTCTTAACATGAATCGCTTTTAGTGTTGCTTCTGAGTTTGGCTACATCAATTGAAACAGCATTAAAATTAGCAAAAATGGTCAAAGTATATCTACATAAATAAGATAACATGGTTTGTGTAAATAGTTTGATGGTTTTAAATTGAGGAAAGCATGAATTACAAGCAACAATTAGAAAAAGTAATTGAGTTTATCGGCAAACATCTTGATGAAAAGCTTGATTTGACTCAATTGAGTTATATTGCCTGCTTTTCAAAATATCATTTTCATCGTTTATTTACTGCTTATACGGGTTTATCACTACAACAATATATTCGGTGGCTTCGTTTAAAACGAGCAGCCCATCAATTAATCGTAGATAGGAATAAAACCATTATTGAAATTGCAATAAGTGCGGGATTTGAATCTCATGAAGCATTTACTCGTGTATTTAAACAAAGCTGTGGACTGAGTCCTAGTGAGTTTAGGCTGCATTCAAATTGGAGTTTTTGGGAGCGTCCACCGTATTTATTGCCAAACCAGGGTAATATTATGAATGTATTGATTAAAGAAATACCTGCTAGACGTTTAGCGATTATTGAACATCGAGGTACGCCTGAAAAATTAGGTGAAAGTGTTAACCAGCTAATTGATTGGGCAAAATCTCAATCAATTAACTTAAAGCCAAAAGCAGGAGAAGCGTTTGGTTTTGCTTACGACGATCCTAAGACAACAGAGCCTTCCGATTTTCGTTTTGACTTAGCGATTACTGTACCAGAACAAATAAAACTTGAGGGTAATATCGTTGAAAGACGTTTACCTGCAGGACGTTATGCTGTAGCAACGCATAAAGGAACACGAGATACTATTAGTGATACCGTTTATAGTTTATATCGTGATTGGTTGCCAAGCTCCGATGAACAGCTGGGTGATTTGCCCTGTATTTTTTGCTATTACAACTTTGATCATGAAGTTTCTGAGACAGAACTGCTTACAGAATGTTGGCTGTTATTAGCATAATGCTGGTTTATACGGCAACTACTAAAAATTAATTAGTAGTTGCCCCAATAATTTAGCAATAAGAATTTACTTCTTGTATTTGATCTTCTATTTTCTTAGCTACAGAGCTTTTCAGTCCTCTCATTTTGCATGATATTGAAGCTAGGGTAAAATAAAAGTCTATTACAAAATACAATCCTTAAAATAATGACTATCGAACAAAATGAATTAGAGATCAGAAATAAGTCACATCAAAGCTTCGTATGGGGACAACCTATCCCGCTTTCTCCAATCTTAGCCCCTGACTGTCCTTATCCAGTTGAGGCACTTCCCTTAATTGTTAGAAAAGCCGTAGTGGACTATCAACAATATGGACAGCAACCGCTACCTTTAATTGCATGCAGCGCCTTGGCTAATATGTCTCTATCATGCCAATCTCTTGCCAATGTAGCACGAGACAACTATTTAATTAGTCCTGTATCGCTTTATTTTTTAATTGCCAGCGGCTCTGGTACTCGAAAAACTGCTGCAGACAATGTTTTTTCGAAAGCAGCGCGTCACTGGGAGACACTTATTCGTAAAAGGCGTGAACCTGAAGTGTTATCAGCGCTAACGCAACACCAAGTATGGCAAATGGAAAAAGACAGTTTATTCTCCCAAATCAAACGTGCAACTTATACGGGAGAAGATTCTGATTATGCCAAAGAAATGCTCGATGAATTAATTCATCAAGAACCGGAAATTCCTTTGCAACCTACTCTTTATTTTGAAGATGCTACCCAAGAAGCACTGGCTATTCATTTGGCCCAAGGCTGGCCTTCTGCATCCTTATGGTCTGATGAGGCAGGCATCATCTTAGGTAGCCATAGCATGCAAGGCAATCCGACTCGTTTTGTAGCTTTGCTTAATCGTTTGTGGGACGGCAAGACGTTTACGGCTCATCGTAAAACAACGCAAGGATTTACCATTGAAAATCGACGTTTAACACTTAACTTGATGATGCAACCACTTATATTACAACAACTTACCAAGAAAGCATCAGGTATTAGTCGACAAAGCGGGTTTTTAGCTCGTTGCCTGATGGCTTATCCTGCCAACAGCATGGGAAATCGATTTTACCAAGAGCCGCCTGCCTCTTTACATTCTCTAACCCATTATGAGCAACGTGTCACTGCCTGCTTAAACCAGTCAGAACAATTAAGCCATCAAGGTTGTATTCAACTTCCATTGTTGAAAATGAGTGTTGCAGCAAAACAACAATGGATTTTATTTTTTAATGCTGTAGAAGCTGGGTTAAAACCTCAAGGCCAGTGGGTCGATGTCGTTGACTTCGCGTCAAAAGCGGCTGAAAATACAGCGCGGCTTGCAGCACTTTTTCATCTCTTTGAAGGACGCCATGGGGATATTAGTGTAGAGCATACTGAAAATGCCATTGAAATAATTAGTTGGCATTTGCAAGAAGCACGACGAATTATGCCTACTGAAACCGTTTCTTTGCAGTTTTCCGATGCCCTAAAACTTATGGACTGGTTTATTGAAAAAAATATTAGTTCAACAACCTTACGAACTATTCAACAATTAAGTCCATTGCGAGATAAAATAAAACGCGACCAAGCGGTTGAATTATTAGTGGAGCACAATCAAATACGTATTGTAAAATCAGGTTCAAAAACGATGGTGGAAGTGAATCCACGCGCATGCAAAGTGCCAACATGAGTTGTTTAATACTTTTAACTTTATCACACCAATTTACAGGAGAAACTCATGCCCTTTAACATGCTAAAAGAATGGTTGAACAAGGAAAAAGAAAGAGGAATTGAGGACCCTGCCTGTGCTGTTTTAAGTACTTGTAGCAGCTCTGGTGAACCTCATAGTCGAGTGGTTGCCATTCGGGAAATTGAAACAGAGAGTCTTTTATTTTTTACGCAGCAAAAAACACGCAAGGTTGCTGAATTATTAAATAACCCTAAATCCTGTTTAAATTTTTTATTTGCGATGCAGAACCGACAAGTTATTTTAGAAGGTACAGCAATACCAATTTCTCAAGAAGAAAATGAAGCTTTTTGGAGTACTCTTCCTCGTGAACGCCAATTGAGATTCTCTGCTTATGCTCCTACTTCAGGACTTGTCATTAAAGATTTAAACCAATTGGAAACCAGGAAAAAAGAATTGAGTGATCAATTTGCAGGACTTCCTATCCCTATGAGCGAGTATTATTTCGGTTTTCGCTTTATCCCAAAAACATGGATTTTCTACACGGTCGGCTCTATTTCTTTTTCTGAAGTAATTCGCTATACGAAGATAGAAGATTCTTGGAAATCAGAATTAATTTCCCCATAGGTGATATCATGTACATGCTTTGTTTTTGTGTTCCAGAAACACATTTAGAAATTGTTAAAAATGCTATTTTTGCTACAGGCGCAGGAAGTGTTGATCATTATCAACATTGTGCTTGGCAAACATTGGGTGAGGGGCAATTTATGCCATTACCTGGCAGCCATGCTTTTATTGGAGAAATCAATCAGCTTGAAAGAGTACCTGAATATAAAGTAGAAATTATCTGTACTGAAGAGCAAATCAAAGCTGCTGTTGCAGCCTTAAAGAAGGCTCATCCATATGAATCACCTTCTTATCAGGCTTTCCGTTTTGAGATGTTATAAACAACATTGAGAAGTGCGGCGATAATCACCTGCCTATAATTGAAGTTTCTTATTAATTCTTCTTCTATCCAGTAATTAATTTATGCTGTTATAAGTATCATGAGTAATATAGCGAGAACCGCAATCTTTTCCTGTCGCATCATCTGATTGATGATTGATTAATCCAATCACATCGATGTGATTTTTTTCTTGATCAAAATTACCAACCACACTATAAATTGAGCCACATTGCTCATAAACAACACTAAATGTCAGTGTATTCCCTGTCCATAGTCCAGTAATGAGTTGCCTTTGGCCAATAATTTGCTGACATTCTTTGGAAGCTACTGCTGTTGTAAAATAGCCCTCAAGCTGATTATTAGGCAAAAGCGTCAATTCAAGAATTGAGTCACGTTGATTTTTAAATTTTTTTGATAGCATTGTTATAGTCCTTTTAATTAATTCAGCGGTAGTATAATCACTAGGATTTTGAATTTTTATCCGGAAAATGACGGATAGACGCGGGAAAAAGTCGCTATTAATTCTGCTCTGGTGCTGACCCCTAGTTTGTATTTCGCATTACCAAGATGAGTTTCTACTGTTCGAGGTGAAATAATTAATTGTTTCGCAATTTTTTTATCAGTAAATCCTTTAGACAAATAATAAAGGCATTCTCTTTCGCGAGCACTTAAAGCAGCAATACCATGCAATTGTGGTAATGCAATACTGAATCCGATTAATCCTATTAATTCGCTAGAACTGTCAACAAGAGGAGATTTTTTAGTAAGGATATTAACGTAAGTTCCATCGTGTCGAATAATTTGCTCGTAATGGCTTTGGCTCTGCCTGGCTTCTATCACCGACCTATCATTGTTACGTAGTTGTGTAGCATACTCATGCCAAGAAAAATCAGTATCAGTTTTATTAGTGATTTCTCCAAGTGAACTATAGCCCGCTGAACGGCTGATAAAAAAAGCATTTGCCCAAAGATAACGGCCCAATTTATCTTTGATAAAAATAGGAGCTTCAATTAAGTCATAAGTAGTTAAAGTTAATGAATTTGAATAAAGCACTTGATCTAAAGTAGGCTCATATTTTTCTTTTTCTATATGATGATGGGTCATAGAAATTATTTAAAGAAAGCTGAATTTTGGTGATTTTAGCATCGTTCAAACCCCGATTACAGTCAGAATTTACATAACAAATTACATCGCTACATTTGCTACACTTTCTTGGTTAGTAATCTGTATTGCCTTGATAAAGGTGAGTATAAAAGGATTGTGGCGCTATCTCTGTATCAAAATACCCTGCAAAAATGTAGCAATGATAACGCTACATAACCGCTACTCTTTGCTACATCACACAATCCCAAATAAAATGCTCGCGCAATTTCGTTTTTTACTATTTTCCTTTTTTATAAAAAATTATTATAAATAAGGAACTCTTTGCAAAAAATGGTGGTGCGTAAAAATGAACAACTTAAGATAATCCAGTCCAGAACTGAAGACGTCCTCTTTTGTCTATTTCAGGATGTGTTTTACAGCATTTGAAATGTAGCGTGTCGTAGCAATACAGTAGCAACTTTTTTGCTACAAATAATTAATCGTATTTTTAACAAAAAAATGCGTTACTCTATGAATTCATAGATAATTTCATCTAGATGGTTTGAATGATTTGATGAACGTGTAGCAATGTAGCAGAATACCTGGAAATGACTGAATAAACCTTAATGAAAATCATACTAATGGCAGAAATCTTAGTCTCCTGCCCTCTATCTAGGCTAACTTTATTAAGGTGCAAGGATCTTTTAGATTTATTGATAACTTTTGATCCGTAATTCTAGTTAATATAAAATCAGCACAGGGTTTTATAAGCACATTAATATCATCCCAATATTCGTCTTCCAAACCAATGCATATTTGTTTCGCTCTGTTCATGACGGGCTGGTACATTTTAGGTAGACGCTCAATTACCCAATCGGCTGCATCAGGTTTCGATCGAATCTCATTAGTTTCTAATGTACTCCAAATCCGTGCATAGGTTAGTAATACATTTCGAGTGTCCTGTTCAAGCTCAGCTGAAAGTCTCTCAAGATCATGAAGCATCGCTTTTATAAAGTCGCTATATGGGACAGGGGCTAATAGATGTTCAGGTCTTTCACCCAGCAATGTATGACTCTTCAATAAGACTTGAGTGATAATCAGCGCAAGATCGGGCATTTCACGACCAGGCCATGGTTCAAAACTGCCCATTTCAAATGATGGACGAAGCCATTCACCGTATTGAAAATCAAACAGAGGAGGATAATGCCAAGGATTGATAGCCTCCCTTTCCACAAGGGTCATTTCTATAGGTGGCTTTGTACTTTTCATGTAAATGCCTGATATTTGGAGAAGATGGGTAGTCAACTTCATCTTTTCTTTTGAGGTTGTAGTACGATTTGTTACAACAAATAAATCAATGTCACTGTATTTTTGCAAACCACCTACAAGATAAGAACCATAAAGATAAACACCCAAAAGATCTGCGCCTAAAATCTTTGTTAGTACCTCAAGACATTCATTGAGTTGTTGCTTTACATCACTGTTGTTTTCCATCTTTAACACTCAGCCATTTTTTAAAATCCTTTAACAATGCTTCTGCTTGAGCAATACAAGTTATTACTGCACTCTCAGGAATAATATCGCCAGAATAATCTGCAATATTGCGTTGTTTACGCATAGCATCCAATATAATCACTGTTTTTTTATCAATACCTAAAGTCTGAGGCAATAACTGAATCATCGTTTGATGATGTCCTGGTTTAGAAGTCAAGGTTCGATATCCATGAGATTGAAGTGCTGCATTTGCTATTTGCATAATTGCTTTATAGGCAGCATCAAAGCGATTCTCCGCGCTAACCAAGTCAATTTTTGAATCCACAATATTACGTTCAGCAGCATTCAAAAGCCGATTTATGGTATCTGGGTGAGGTGGTATTTTTTCCAGGGTGATGCCAATTAAATTATCCAAGGTCATGTTCAGCTCCCATAATAAATAGCTTGGGATTATTTAAAACCTCCTGAATGAAAAGATCTTGTTTTTGTAAAGATGCCTTCCATTGTTCCCTGGAATATATTTTGGGATTAATTTCTCTCCCTAAACTAGCTTGAGCAGCATAAAGAGCCTCAACTGCTTCTGTAAAATCAACCTCACCAATAATAAGCACATCAATATCACTTCCAAGGTTTTCAGTTCCTTTGGCCACCGAACCAAAAACAAAAGCTACTTCAATTTTTTCAGCTAATGGAGTTAAAAAATCAAACAACACATCCACCAAACCAGACGTTTTCTTTAAAATGCTTGTAAGCTCCGTATAAATAGGAAAATTTCGATTTGCTTGGTAATAAACTTGATTACCACTCTGCTCGCGCAGAAGTACTTTGGATTTAGCAAGTTTGGATAGTTCTCGATGAAGTGTACCCGCTGTGGTATTCGTTAACCGCGCAATCTCTCGGACATGATAACGCTCATCAGGATGAAGCAATAAAAGTGCCAGCACACGCCGCCGATATTCAGAAAACAATATTGAAGTATCAAACATGATTTTTATATTGAAGCCAACTAAGCTTCAATCATAGCCTAAAAAGCTACACCATTCAATCAGATAAATAAGAAAACCAGAAAATAAATATCAGTTATAAATCGACGCCCCACTGAAGAGCATCAACACTACAACCAATGACCTCAACGCTCTTGGGTCAAGACTTAAGGGCTCCGTCTTGGAGAAAGCATAAAATGATATTTCCCAATTACGTAATCGTATTATTGGATACGAAAGGGGATCTTGAATAGTTCTTTTCAATAATCAATAAACCTCTGCTCTTTATTACCACGGCTTCATATTAAAAGGAGAGGGGTTAAAAATTTCTTGTTCCCCATCTTCAGATTTATTATGTATCTCATTAGCTTCTTGTGTGGAGGATTGATCTTTATTATACGGCCTGGGTTCTCTCGAAAGTGGACTTGGAGCAAAGCTTTGCTCTTTTGTTACTTCATCTCTTTCTTGTGCTTTCGGACTGGGTACGGGTACTAAATTATTTGCTAGCTGTTGGATAAATGCATCGTATAAAGCTAATGTGGGCATGGTAATGCGAAGAGAACGTATGTTTCCCTCCTCATCTTGAAGGATTTGTATGCAATCATCAGAAAGATGATTTTCTTCTTTAAATTCACTGAATTCGTTTATAATCGCTTCCATGAATTTTTTTAATTCATGTCGTTGCTTTGGAGTTAATTCATTAGGATCACATTGTAATTCAAGCTTAAGAGTCATTGATTCACGATCACTATCAACCAACAATTTCCCATCAGCAATTAATTTTTCAATTATTTCTGGGTCAAAACCAGACTCTAAATCAAGTTCTTCTGAACCAAACACTCCTACCAATTCATCTTCAGACCCAACTACTTTGCCTGATTTAGTTAGGAATTTATCTTCACCAGGACTCGCTTTTTCCTCAGATGTCTTCTTATCAGAGGTGGCACTATCACCTCCGTTACCACCTGCGCCATGTCCTGAACAAAGGCGCTTAGGTGCGATTTCTTTAAAACAAGTCGGACAGCGTACTTTTGCACCTTCCTCAGCAGCCTCTTTTTTTTCTGCTTCCTTTCTAAATTGTTGTAAAGCTAATGCTATAGAAGAGGTTTGGGGTTCATCTGCCGTTATGGATTCAAGGACAGGCCGATGCTTTTCTTTGTCTTTTTTCATGAGAATACTCCAGTGCAAGTTCATAATGGTTTCATCCGAATAAAGATTTACTTATCTGTTATTATACCGAGTTAAAAAAACCCAATTGTATATAAAATGTACATTTATTGGGTTACTCGTTTTTTTGACTTAAAACATCGAGTACATAGTCCCAAATTTTACCTGCTACATTAATTCCTTTCCCATCAGACGGATTGAGATGTAATTCAATGTAAGGGAAACTATTATTTTCAATAATTCCAAATTGTTGCTTATGCCATGGAAGAGAAATATCCTGACAAATAAAATCAAGACCCGTAAGCGGTATATTGAGGATTTTATGTGCTTTTTCCAATAATAGTTTGTTCTCAGGATGTATCAGATCGGTAACATCACTGATTTTTGCACCACTACTCATAGTAACTTTTTTTGCAATAAAGATTTGTTGTCCCTTGTTTATTACCGTATTAAGAGCAACTCCCTGGGCTGACAAAATGTTTATCAAGTTGCTATTTGGAGTAATTTTATATGGATATTTACCATGACCTTCTTTCCACGTAACTTTATTTTTTTTATCAATTAACTCTTGAAGTGTAGTTACACCATCGCCAACAATGCTCTCAGGTTGTCGCCTCACACAAGCGATTAATGAATCATTAATAATTAATGACCGATAAACATCCCCAGGTATGTGTTTTTCAACCAGCACGCGAAAATCAACTTGCTTTACTATGTTTATCGCTTTTTTTAATTCATTTGGAGTTTGAATAGTACATGAAGTGTGAATACTTAGAGATTCAGATAATGGCTTAACCACAAGAGGAAATCCCAATGAAATGCCATAGTTGTAGGCTTTTTTGCTGGAAATAAAAACCCTCCCTAAGGGACAGGGAATTTGGCTATCTAATAATTTTTTCTTGAGGATCCATTTATTATCATATTTAGTATCCTCATCAAAGCGTGTATTTTTTTGAGAAATAAGAGAGATTGGAGTCTGTATGAAATAATATTTTTTCCTATTGTAGACCAACTTAAAATACAGAGTATGCAAGTTAGATTCCTTAAAATTATACAGCTCTAGCCCTCTTTTTTGTGCTTCATCCCAAAATGCAAGGACACTGTTATTGAATTGTTTCCTATCAATGGTCTGAGTCTTGGTATATAGTTTTAGTTTTTGAAAAATATTAATGACCAACTGATTTAATAGGTTATTGAATCGTAAAAAATCATGCTCTGATAGGAGAAAGAGTTTAGATAAAAGATAGATAAATGGATTGAATATAAAATAATGGAATAAATTAAAAAATTTTCTTCGAAAATGAGAACGTTTTTCGGGATAGCAATGCTCACAATGTTTATTGTCCATATATGCTGTGGGAACCGGTTTTAATGATTTGCAAATGTCACGTGAAGATTTGATTTCTTTATGTTCATCAAAATTTTTAACATAAGCGCTCATAATTTATCTCCACAGATTCGCCCATTAGCTATCATTATATCGAGTTAAAACAGATCAATTGTATATAAAATGTACGGATGCACCGTGTGTTTGCTTACCTACTGATATCTATGTAACACTGAACTTAAAAATCAATTCAGACTAAATTTGTTTAGAGAGTTTTCTTATTTAAAGAGGCTTAGACAGAACGAATGAAAGATAAATCAATATTGCTTGTAGAAGATAACGTTAAGTTAGCCAATTACCTCAAAGAAAGCTTACAAGAAGCAGGTTATGATGTTTCTATTGAAAAACGTGGTGATAGAGCGGTCTATCGCATCATTCGTGAGCAACCGTGCCTAGTAATATTAGATATAATGCTTCCTGGCATGAATGGTGATCAAATATGCCATACCATTAGAGATGAGTATTTGGGGAAAATACTCATGCTAACAGCAATTAATGATATTGAAAGTGAAGTATCCTCTTTAAATTTAGGAGCAGATGACTACTTAACTAAACCTGTTGCAGACGAGGTTTTGAAAGCAAGAATAGAGGCATTGTTACGTCGACCCAATTTAGTTAATAATCAAAATCAATTTCAATTTGGCAATTTTTCTATCAATTTTAGTACTAAGAGTGTTCATCTCTTTGATGAAGAAATTTCAATAAGTACCAGTGACTTTGAAATGCTTGCTTTGTTGGTTAAGAACCATGATAGGTTGCTGAGTCGAGATAGCATTATGTATGCTCTTTCTGGGCATGAATATGATGGGGTTGATAGAGGTATCGATTTAAAAATATCACGTTTAAGAAAAGCATTGAATGATAATAATAAAAAGCCCTATCGTATAAAAACAATTCATAAAAAAGGATATGTATTTGTATCAGCGGCTTGGGAATAAATACTGATCACAGCCACCGATCTTATGTAAGACTTATGAAAAATAGTAAAAAATTCTTTTGCCTCGACCTTGAGATTTTTCGTCCAGTTATGAAAGCTTCACCAAATATATCGCAAATCTATAATCATTTACCCTCGACAAAAGTATCATTTTAGAACGTTTGTACAATATATATACATTTGAGCTGAGTGTTTTTGATAAAATCAACCTATTATTTTAAGTAATAGTCGAGATGAGCCATGAAAGACGCTGCAATAGAAATCTTAATATATAAACCAGATCCAGATCATCCACTGCCTGAAAATCAGAGAGGTGTGGTGATAAATCCTCACTTAAAACAACGGTTCAAGCAATTTGTTCCAATTGGCGTCTATTTAGAAGGCTCTGATTTGAAGTATTATTTTTTCGATCAGTGTGATAAATCCCCAAAAATCTATAGTAGTTTGGATGAACTCAAACGAGACTTACCGGAAGAACTAGACAATATATTTGAGAAGAACCCAAAATTATTTATTATGGGCCATGCTGGTGGTGGCGAATATGGTATGGGTAATTGCCATGGCCCAAGTGAGCAGTTATATGATGATAATTTTGATAATTTATTACATGGTTTTAAACGAGCATTGCCCGCACATCATGGTGAAGTTTTTGTGACTTTAGAAGGTTGTAATACAGACAATCAACTTAATGCTGCAGCAAACTCACAGGAAAAAACATTTTTAGAAAGAGTATCAGTGAAACATCCAGAAATCACGTTTGGTGGAACTGGACCATGGAATGCGCAAGATGTACAGACCGGCTTCCGATCCCTTTCGCCGGCATCCCCTATCACATCGATGGCAGGAAATATTTGGAAGGCTGGAAACAGTGTTATTTTTCATCATGGTGAATATCAAGTTGCCGTTCGAAAATCTTTATTTGCCTCAACACAAACAGCTAAAGAATTAAAAGTGAACACCATAGAATATGCACGTGCAATGCTAGGTAAAGACGGTAGCGATGAACTGATAGCAAAAATCGCTTTAAATCGAGATATTCTAAACATTCAAGATTTAAAGAAAATTGAGGGTTTTCCAGAATTGCGATTTGAAGGAGAAGATGTTTCAAAGTTTGTTGAACAGGAAAATCAAATATTAGGTAAAGAACAAGAAAATTATTTAACACGTGTCCGTCATATCTTAGGTCGGGCGGACCCTATAGAACAACTGACAGATAGAGAGGTACTAGAACTTCTCTTAGGTTTAAAAGAACCTTCTGTATTTAAAGGTCATGAAGACTTGCTAGAGTCAATTCTAGCTAATAAGGCTTTGTTAAACCTGGCAATGGTAAGTTGTGGAAAAGTCCTTATTGGTGGCCCAAGTAATGATAGCGTCATTGCTTTATTATTAAAACATGGCGCTGATATTAATAGTGCTGATAAAAAAGGCATGACGGCTTTGCACTATGCGGTACAGAATTTTTATAATTATAGAAAAGAGCCGTTACATCTCATTAAAAAGTTATTAGAGTGTGGTGCTAGTCTTGAAGTGCGAAATGAAAAAGGACAGACTCCTATCGAGACAGCGCAAGATCATAGCAAAGATGGAAGAGTAACTGCTAGTGATAAGCTTCTCGCATCTTTGAAATCTAGCAATTCGCCACCAACTCCCATAGAACTAAAACAATCTGTTAGACAAATATTTCAGATGAGTCAACACAAGGCTGATGAACTACTTTCATTACCTATTGCGAAACGTGAATATAGCAAATGCAGTGAAGGCACTCTTTATATTCCTGAAGATGTAGTGGAAAAATTGCATGGAATCTTGCAATCTGCAACGGGGAGTAATGAACTATTATCGGCGTTTGAATCAGAGCTTAGTGTGGTTATCAGCGCTCTTGAAAAAGGCATTGGAACTGGAGAAGCGATTGATGGTGAGGAAGATGAATTTATCCCCAAACGTTTTGAAAATGCAAAACTCCAGTTAACAGCGGTTATCGACTCACTGGTTGGGATGAAACAAGAGATGGATACTTCAAAAGATGCTACAGTTGAGGACCAACTTCCAAAACTAAAATCTTAATCATTAGGAATATATTGGAAGTACTATGGTGAATCGAGCACCTTTTAATATCGGTGATTGTGTAGACATGACCTTTCCTCCGTGGAGATTAACAACTTTTTTAACAATAGCTAATCCTAACCCAATATGTTTATCTCCAATTCCTGCGTCTTCAGCAATTGTATATTCAGAAAAAATGTCATCCGCACCCTCCTCCGGCAAGCCTGGGCCATCATCGTCTACGTGAAGTAAAATATGACTATTATCCAGCGAAATGGTTAAAGAAATAGTGTGCTCTGCAAATTTCATGGCATTTGTAATCAAATTGGTAACAGCGTGTTTTAAAATATTTTCATCTATGTATGCTTTCAAAGAATTTAACTCATTAGAATGAAATGTAATTTCAAATGTTGAGGAAGAATAAGACTCTAATAACTTTCTTAACCATACTATTATATCGGTCTCAGACTGTTTTAATTTCAATTCGTTTGCATGCATTTTTGAGTAAATCAAAAAAGTGCTGACGAGCCGATTCATATCTGCAATATCTTCTTGTATGCTGTTTATCTGTTTATTGAGCAATGCATCTTCAGCGTTTTTCCTTTTGATACTATCCGTCGCCATTTGTATGGTTGACAAAGGGGTCCTAATTTCATGCGCGACAAACCGGCACAATTGTTTATGTGATTCAATCAGTTCTTTTAATTGCTCACCCATTTGGATGATATTCCTATACAGCCCATACAAAACAGAGGTAGCACCTATTTTCCGATGAAAATCAAAGTTCCCTTGACTGAAATTTTTAGTTATCTGATACACCTTTTTCATATTTCTAACAAAAAGCAATGAAAATAAGGCAATAAGACAAAGGGATATAAAAAAGAAAGTTCCTATAAAATAATACATAACATCGCTGATTCTTGCCATAACTGGTAGATAGCTTAGTGGGCCAATTTTGAGTATTCCACCACTAAAACTATAATAGAGAATAACAATTTGTGACGAGTTTTTATTGGTTTCAAATACTAGACGCTTTGTTGATAAAGAATTAATTATATTACCTGGTAAGTATTTACTTTTAGTTTTATAAACATGGAGAGGGAAACCATATATTTTTTCTAAATGTAATAGTTCATTACTCCAGGTATTTTTTGATTTTGATAATAAATGTTGAACGATTTGTTTTAAAACAGGATTCATATAATTAAAAATAATTTCGCCAGGATCTGAAAAATTGTAAGCTAATGCATATGGGGTATTACCAATTTTTTTATACGCAGTATGTTCTACAATGACCTCGTTTAGAAATTGATAGGTTGTACCTGATAAAAAAATGATTTCACCATTATTTAATTGATTATTCTGCACCAGGGTGAGTTTTAGACTGTCGATTGCTATAAGATGAATAACATTATCTGTTTTCTTCTTTATTATCGCATCCCAGTTTGATTTCGGGTTATTAATTAACTCTTTTTCTAAACTAATTAAAAGCCCTTGCGAGGTCGTTTTTCCAGCATTAACAACTATCTTTGTCTCAACTGACTTTAAATATTTAAAAAATGCCAAAACAAGAATTAAAAAAATCACAAAGAACGCAGTCAAAATTTTAATATAAATATTAAATTTCATTACTAGGCACTCTAAATAAAAATAATAGATGCCTTTTCACAAGAAAGTACTCTGGATTATCTTTGATAATTTCAATATCTAATTCTGGCATAATTATCCTACGTTTTGTCTATCTTTATAACTCTTGTAATTAGCCTATTTAAGGCATCCAAATTATCGATATTCGTTATGGCCTCATCAAATAATGATAAAGTCTCTGGATCGTGTGTTTCTAAATACTTGAATGCTTTTTTTGGACCTTGATAACGCAATTCTTTGAATACAAAATAATCCTCTAGAATTGTGAAGATTGACCAAATATGGCGATATTTTCCTTCTAAATCTCTAGTATACGCCCTTGCCAGCATTTTTTGATACCACACTCTACGTGCTGTAATTTCATCAGGAGGGAGGGACTCAGGCAATATTAAAAAAGCAGAGAGTTTTTTTAATAACTCTGTGCCAAAATGAGCTTTTTCAAGAACAACGATGCCATCTGACATACATAAATGTTCATCAGAAATTGAATCAAAAGCATTCTCAGGATAAACAAAAATATCATGATAAACTTGATGTGCTTCATCAAAGTGTGCTATTCGTTGCTTATCTCCTTTTTCCCTAATCCCTGCAACATCATAATCACTGGTTACTGCGAAGTCTCCTCGTGCGCGCGAGCCATATAAAATAATTGTATGGCAATGATGTAAAGATATTAATTCATCAACAATGAATTGCAGAACAGCATCATTTTCTAATGATATTTTCTTTTGTGTCATTCCCTTACCTTCTTATTTTGTAACCATAATACCAACGGCTTCCTGTGGTGGAACTGGTTTGAACCGTATGATCTACTCCTGCTGGAATCAATACTTCTTCTCCAATAGCAGGTTTTAACGTTTTATTGCCCACGGTTAAAATAACTTCACCTTCAAGCAACATGAATAACTCATCCGTTTCATGCCTAAAATCCTTCCAAATTTGACCTGGGGGATCTTCCCAAAGCTCAAAACTAAAGCCACGAGAGCGCCAATTGTTCTCAATTATTGTTGTATCCAGCATTTTAGGCTTATTATTTAAAATCATTCTTTAATTTTACACCACTGAAGAGCATCAACACCACAACCAATGACTTCAATGATCTTGTGTCGAGACTTAAGGCCTCTCTTTATTTTAATTTGACTTTTAGGGACTTTGAATAAGACAGACAGGTATCGCACTAATTCCATGTTGGCTTTATCTTCAATAGAAGGTGCCGCGATTTTTATCTTTAGTTCCTCTCCAACAGCACCTACTACTTGATTGCATTTGGCACCGGGTTGAATAAGCAAACTAAGAATTAATCCATTATCCTTTTGTTTATACCACGGATATAGGTAAATCATCTTACTGTTCCATTATTTTATCCTGCTTTTACTATTCTATTGAGACTCGCTTTTTTATGTATAATATTCTCTTGGTAACTATTTAAAGGGAAGTTTTTTATGTTAAGTAAGACTTATATTTTTCTCGTCATTTTTTATGCATTTTAACTTCCAAAAATGAATAATCTACTACCACTTTTCAAATGGGGAACCGATTACCTGGTTTCTAATGGCTACTCAATAGAGCACTCACCAGAAATTGTATTGTCAACACCGTGGTCTCATGTGATCCGATTTGCAACATCAACAGAGAATTTTTATTTAAAACAAACACCACCCTCTCTTTTTCTATCTAATGAGCCCAAAATCATTCGAGTATTGTCATCCCAATTCCATGCCAATGTGCCCGATATAATTGAAATTAATGAGGATTTACATTGTTTTCTAATGAGGGATGCGGGTATTTCTTTGCGTCAAACGCTTAAAACCAACTTCAAGCCAAAGCTATTATGCGAAGCAATAAAGCAATATGCCACAATCCAACTCAGCGCAGAAGAATGTATCGCGACATTTCTCAAACTAGGCGTACCTGATTGGCGATTAAATCAATTACCCTTTCTTTATGATCACATGTTAAAGCAAACTGCTTTTTTAAAAGCAGAGGGTCTAACGGATAAAGAATTGCAAACATTACACAGTCTAAGTCCGAAATTTTCAGCGCAGTGCAAATTATTAGCAAGCTTTAGGATTCCTGAAACCATAGGTTATCACGATTTTCATGATAAGAATGTTCTTCTTGATCCAATTACTAAAAGAATGACGTTTGTTGATTGGGGAGAGACCGCGATCATTCATCCATTTTTTTCGTTACATACCTGTCTAGAACAATCGATTACTCACTATGGAGTAACAGAAGGTGATTCAACATACCAGAAACTTCAAGATGCTTGCCTCGAAAAATGGTTAGGATTAGCGACAAAGGAACAGCTATCAAGTGCGTTCCTTTTAGCCAAACAAATCCGGCTGTTTTGGAATATACTCGCATCTAATCAGTTTATGCTAAGTGTTGATCGACAGGCCTACCAAGCCTATTATCCCAATCAGAATAGCCCGATCGCAGGTGGCTTTAAAGCGTTTCTTGAGGGCATGCATTAAACCCAAGGTTTGTTGCTATTAGAATAATCATAATAAGCAAATTATTAGTTCTATAAGTATTCATGATACACTACTGACATGATTTGGCAGCAGTATTTATTACAATAATGTCTCGAACTGAACGTTTATTTGATTTAATTCAATTACTACGACGTCATCGATTACCCGTGAGCGGCAAAAATCTTTCAGAAGAATTAGGCGTGAGCCTACGGACTCTTTACCGAGATATAATAACCTTACAATCCTTAGGCGCGCCAATTGAAGGCGAGCCCGGTGTTGGTTATGTGCTTAAATCTGGTTTTATGTTGCCTCCTTTGATGTTTTCAGATGATGAAATTGAGGCAATGGTGCTAGGGTCACGTTGGGTTGCACAACGAGCGGATACTCAACTTAAAATCGCAGCTCAAAATGTGCTTGCAAAAATTTCAGCACTCCTTCCTACTGAATTAAAACACCAACTAGAAACTTCAGGACTCTTAGTTCCCCCAGGAAAATGTGCCGAAAGTAAGGATAGTGATCTTATTCTCATTCGCAAAGCGATACGTTTAGAGCGAAAAATCGAATTAGAATATCAAGATCTCCAAAACAATCATTCGACACGAATACTCTGGCCTATTGCGCTCGGCTTTTTTGATGAAGCGCATCTCATGGTGGGTTGGTGTGAACTTAGGCAGGACTTCCGCCACTTCAGAACCGATAGAATTCTTCAATTATCCATTAAAGAACAAAAATATTCCGAACGCCGACAATCCCTTTTAAAGAAGTGGCGCACCCTACATAATATTCCCCAATCCTATTGAATGATACTGACAAAAACTGTCATGAGTCTGTTTTATATTCTCCAATGAATTTAACGAAAAATAAAAAACAGGAGAAATCATGACATTCGACCCCAATTTAGTTCTATTTTATGTGAGCAATATAGAAAACAGTACACGTTTTTACTCAGAATTACTCAATGCCCAGCCTATCCACATTGAGCCTGATTACGCCATGTTTCTATTAAAATCCGGTTTACGATTAGGATTATGGTCTCAAAATTCTGCGTTACCTGCACCAACTGCATTGGGTGGCGGTAGCGAACTCGCCATTTTGGTTCCCGATGAACAAGCCGTTGATGAACTTTTTAGAAATTATCAAACTAAGAACTTTAAAATGATACAAGAACCAACACCAATGGATTTTGGTTACACGTTTGTAACCTGCGACCCAGATGGTCATCGAATTCGCTTTTTTTCAAAGAACTGATCATGAACCAAAACTGGCTGGCTGTCGCCTGCGCGTCCCACGTACGGATTGGAGTGGAAGGAGGCTTTATGCAAGTTTGCCACGGTAAACTTGCGCCTCTAAAAAAAATACAAGCAGGTGATTGCATCATCTATTACTCACCAACTCTGCACTTTAAAGGGATTGAGAAATTGCAAGCATTTACAGCACTTGGAATCATTCTACCTGGTGACCCCTACCAGGTAGATATGGGCAATGGTTTTTTTCCATTTCGACGCAATGTACTTTGGGCCAATAAAGGATTTGATGTTCCCATACACGCGCTCATTGAATCACTTGAATTGACAAAAAATAACAAGAATTGGGGATACCCCTTTCGTTTTGGATTATTAAAAATCACTGAAGAGGACAAACGCATCATTGCGAATGCCATGCAGGCTTATATTAATTAAAACTTCTATTTGGAGAACGGTATGACTGTTATTATCCCCCAATTGACTCAGATTCAAGAATTTACAGTAACTGGAATGAGTGTAAGAACAAAAAATGAAGAAGAGTTTAATCCTCAAACGGCAAGACTGCCTCAACTATGGGAACAATTCTTTGATTCAAACATCAGAGCACAACAAGAAAAGCCGGTTTATGGCGTATACCACCATTATGAGTCCGACTCATCAGGGTACTATACAGTCACCGCGGGAATAGAAATTGTGAATGAATCTAAAGCTACGAACTTAGATAGAGTCGCTATAAAAGCGGGCAACTATCTGGTTTTTGAAGCAATCGGTCCTAATCCCTCAGCAATCATTAATGCCTGGCAAACTATTTGGAGCTATTTTAATAAAAAATCAATATACGAAAGAACCTACCTCACTGATTTTGAGCTCTATAAAAAGCCTCATGAAAGTGCAGTATACATAGGCATAAAATAACCAACATAAGACATTAACTATGACAACAACTCTAAATAAAATCGAAATGATGGAGTCACTCAAAACACTTAGAAGCGAGCTCGAGTTACTCAAAAAACCTGATTCGGAGCAAAAAGCAATCTATTATAAAACGGGACCAGGAGATTATGCAGAGCATGACCAATTTATGGGTGTAAGCGTCCCTGATTTAAGAAAAGTCGCCAAACGTTATCAATTACTGCCCTTTTCTTTGTTACAAGAATTGTTGTATTCGCCCATTAATGAAGAACGCTTATTAGCACTATTAATTTTAGTAATCCATTATCAAAAAGGAGATACAGGTCTAAAACAAACGATTTTTCAATTTTATTTAACTCATATGAATCAGATTAATAACTGGAATTTGGTTGATGCTTCAGCCCATTGGATTGTTGGGGCGCATTTATTAGATAAGGACAAAGCACTCCTTTTCACCCTTACAGAAAGCACTAACCTTTGGGAAAAACGTATCGCCATAGTCGCTACTTGGTATTTTATTCGAAACAATCATTTTGACTGCACTCTTAAACTTGCAGAAAAACTGCTATGTGACAATCATGATTTAATTCATAAGGCAGTAGGCTGGATGTTAAGAGAGGCTGGGAAACGCAACCAATCCATCCTCATCGAATTCTTAAATCGCCATGCGTATCGGATGCCAAGAACTATGCTTCGTTACGCCATTGAGCGATTGATGCCAACAATGCGGAAAAATTATTTATCAGCTAAGAAGTAAATCTAGGATAGGAAAATATGACCTTCTTGGCTAAAGCTATATGCTCTAATACTACACGCAGTATGACCATCCCCAATGAGTTAAAAAGGTATTTTTATCCTCTTCTGACTGCTGAGCAGTTCTATTTTTTCCAGTCAAAACCTGTTCAAGATAATAGCGTCCATCCTCAAAGAATCGTTGAAGCTGATAAAATCGACACAATTCATGGTTAATGCTGCACTTGGGGTTTAATTTTAAATAGAACTCAGTCAATGGAGCCTGTTCATAATGCCAAAGATCTCTCTCAATCGGTGCAATTTTAACTCCGTCCCAATCAACTAACCAAACATCAAAAGGAGTTTGTAGTACATTATAGTGGTGAGGGTCACCATGAGTTAGAGCAAAAGGGACTGGCTGCTGAGTGAACTTCTTTTTCCATTCTTGTAATTGAGATAGTCCTTGTAACAATTGCTTTTTATAACACTCCAGTTGGGACAACATCGATTCTGCATGCGTTTCCTCAATCACCTCAACTGAATTGTTAATCCAATCCTTTATTCCTAACGCATAATTGATATCAAAATGTTCTGTCTCAAAAAATGAGAACTCATGAACTGGAATTTGATGTAATTGAAATAGAAGAGTAGCCATTTTATCGGCCAAAAGCTGATTGGGCGAATAGGCTGGATGAATTCCTTCAATGTAGTCAAACAATGTCAAAATCAATTCATTGGTCCTAAAACAATAATGGCCCTGAACATCTGAAATCATATAGGACAAGTTCTTCATACCAAATTCGTTTCTGAATCGATTTAAAGCGATACCGGTCTGGTTGAGTGATTCAATCGTAGGATGGATTGGAACCAGCGATTGGCCTTCAGGATAAACTTTTAGAAAATATTTTTTAGTCGTATTCGTCGAAATAACAAATCCATAAAAAGACCCCACCTCAACAAAATGGAGCTCTGAGGCCATAATCTGGTAGCCTTGATATAAAAAATCCATCAGCTGTTCATCAGAATAATTTAATTCTCCACGGCGCATCTCTAGCCCTCTAAGATTGTTTGTCTAAATAGCAGGTGTAACGTTTACCGTGCTTATTTATAAATGCCTCACATCGAAATCCACATTGCTGATAAAAACCGTAAGCCTCATCGTCTGTTTCAGCGCGAAGCGTTTGTATTGGAAAATGATTGAGTACATATATCAGCATGTTCTTACCTATTCCTTGGTTTCTATATGCTTCAATTACCGAAATATGTCTGATTATGGCAAAACTCTCCTCTAAATGAAGACCAATCACACCAACCAAGTCATTTTTTAAAAACGCCCCTATAAGATACTGGCCAAGTTGAGTATAAGATAGAAGTACCTGTTTCATTTTTTCAGGTGTTGGGCATCCAACGCTTGGTTTAAGGAGATTGGACAATCCTGGATAAGAAAGTGAAATCTCTTTACACTCAATCTTGAACTGCCGTTTTTTCCTAACCAACTCCATAAGTTCCATGGCAAGCGTATTGATGTTATCCTGCGAAGAATCGAGAATAATGCCACCCATCTCAACAGTTTTCTTTTTAAGAAATAGAGCCCAATTGTTCATAGGGACATCTGCTAACTCAGGCTGATTGCGAAGTACACTCAACCGATGCTCTCGTATGGCTTGCTCCGTATGCAAACAAATCAGTAAATAATTTTCTATACCCTGCTCTCTAAGTGGTACTAAAGCAAATTCTGGATTAAATTGCCCCTCTAGGAAAATCAGCTTTTTATCATGAATCTGACTTAAACGCTCAATCCAGCATCTTGTAGTGACCTCTTGCCATTTTTCGGTTGAGCCGTATTGTTGGATCATGTCATCAAAACTGGGAACACCAATGCTATCAAAAAAATGAGAAGAAATGATCTCCTGAGGATATTGCTGTTCGATTTCTTTAAGCAATGTTGTTTTTCCAACCCCAGATGCACCCGTAATGAGTACAATCAATGGCTGTAAAGATTCGCAGTCGCGCATCATTTCGACCCATTAGCGTTAAATTTTGTTTATTATAACTGATTTGTTTTGTTGTGATGGGATTGCCACTTTCCTGTGTTCAAAAATGGTTTTTATATGAACAGGCAAATTGGCACACCAACAACCATAATTATGACCGCCAATAAATTCAGACTTATGGATAAGCATTCCTTTCTTTTCCATTAAATCAGCAATTCTTCGATTAGCTTCAAATGTTGCGATAGATTGAGTAGAGCCATCTTCGAATTCTAAGTCTACCGGAATCGTTTCATAAGTACCAATATCAAAAATAAATTGCATATTAGGATTTTCTTTATGGTGTTGTTCAATCTTTTGTTCTAAATCAGTCAATTTTTGCATTTCCAAGGAAGGTGATAAAGCAATAGCATTGCCAAACACAGTTGGTTTGGTTAAAGCGGCATAAAAAGCAGCTAAGCCACTGGCACTTTGCCCAACAATCGTTATTAATCTTGCGTCTTGAGTGATATTTAATTGGTTTTTATCATGTAACATCGGAATAAAATCATGCCCTAAAAATGAGGTGAATGCGTCATTACAGTTGTATTCATGCATACGATGAATGCTTGAGTATTCCAGAAATACTGCAACACAAGGAGGAATACTTCCCTCTTGAATGAGCTTATCTAAAATAAGCGGTGCCGGCATGGGATTTAAATAATCACTACCATCTAAAAATAAAATCATAGGGTAAGGTGTTGCCTGTTTATCGTAATCAGGAGGCAAATAGACCCAATATTTTCGTATCGATTGCTCAGGATTTTCGTAATAGCCTGGAACATTTTTTAAACGAGTTTCCAAGAAGTTCAGCTCGAAAGAAAAAAATCGATGTTCTTTTTTACATCGCTCAGGATGTTCCTTTGCTTTATCTAAAGAACAATCAGTTACAAAAGTTGGTGCATTAGGTAGCTCAATAATGGATTCCTTGCCAAAAAATTCGCCGGGATTGTCATAATCCATATAATAGGTTATTTCCCGTTTATTTCTTGGATCAGTTTGAACGCAGCCTTGATTAAATAAGTGCATTAATAACATTTGTGATTCTTTGAATTTTCCTGTTGGAACGGGGTAGAGGCTTTTAGTATTTTCTTGTTCTGGGAATTCCTCTTTTGGGGTATCTTCATCAACAATGAGTACGTTATACGAAGAGCGAAAAGTGCGCGGCAATATCAAAGTTAAGTATCTAATATCAGTGTTTGGAATAGCTTTAAATTGACTCTGCAAAGAACAAGGTAATCCAGTAAATGTAGACCACAAATAAATTGTTTTTTTATCGCTTTCCTCTCTATATAAAAAAGTGACCAAACACTGCTCTGGCTGATTTGGAACATCTTCAATAATGGGTGTTTCAACCCTTTGCCAAATTTGATCGTTTTCTTCTGTAGAAGTCGCTACAGCTAATTCCTCAATAAGATGTTGTAAATAAGGTGAATCATATTTTGGCATAGATACTCCAGGAGAGTTAGCATTACATCATCCTATCCATTTTAGAGCCTTTTTAAAGAGATAGGTTTAGCTTTATGGTTGTTCATGATATAAAGCAATTAATTCTTTACTCGAAGAACATCCTAACGAATCCATTAATTTAGCAATAACTCCTTCGACTGTCCTATAAGAAACATGGGCTTCACGCGCAATTTCCTTAGCCGTTTTTCCTTGAGCCAACAACTTAAGGTATATGGCTTGTTGCTCAGATAAATCAACTTTCGTATGACATACTTTATGGTATAATGTGAAATCTTTTTTCTCCAAAATTGTTTTTTTGGGCAGCATTTTTTCATTTCCCAAAATAGCCTTCGCAATACAACGCGTATGCTCTTCTAATTTGCCATCATCACCATGAATAGTCAGTGTAGCCACTTCTTTATATAAACTATCGCGCTCGTCATGTAATTGATCAAAAAAATCACTCAAACTTGGTATAGGCAATAAATTTGCTGGATTGCGTGCAGTACGCTCGATTTGAACCGGAGTACTCACATCCAAAAATACAGTCATTTCATTTCGCAATAATTGACAATTTTTTAAAGCTAGAACAACACTGGAATCGGTAGTTACGACAATGTGCTCTTGCGTGCAAAGGGACTTTAATATGTCAAACTGACACTCATAAAAAACATCACTTCCGGGGCTTCCAAGTATTTCAGACAAATGTCGTCCAACATGAGATTCTAACCCTAAATCTGCATCGACAAATTGCCACCCTAAAGATTGCGCCACAGACTTAGCTAATAATCCTTTACCAGCACCATGATGACCAATAATAAAAATTCGTTGAGGTTGATTCATTCTTACTAATCTCCTAAATCCAAATGATATAATAATTATACAAATAGGCCATAAGATGCATCAATACGTAGAACTACGTGAGTATCGAATACGTGATTATTATTTTAATCTAACAGAAGAATTAGTTTTGGGAAAAATAGCAATGTTTTTCTCTTACAAGCATTCACTTGAGAAGATACTCATTGCTAAAATAACAAACAAATCATTGATAACAATTTCTACGAGTAAGTATTCTATGCCTAACTATCTGTATCTCACCTTACAATCCGAACGACTTCAGTTAATTCCTGTTTCACTAAAATATGCAGAAGATTTATGTAAAGAATTTACTGCTGAAATTACAGAGCACATGTGGCCAAGTGCTCCGAAAACACAAGAGGAAATTAATCAGCACATTTCTGAACAGCAAATTAAAATGCAAGCAGGCTCAGAAATCGCATTGGTCATCATCAATAAAGAGAACCAGAATTTTTTAGGATATGCTTGCCTACACCAAGCAAATACAAAGACACCTGAATTAGGCATTTGGTTAAAGAAAAGTGCTCATGGATTTCATTATGGTTTTGAAGCGATGAATTTATTAAAAACCTGGGCTGAAACTAATATGGTTTATGATTATCTAAAATATCCTGTTGTAAGACAAAATATCTCTAGCCGGAAAATTGCTGAAAAAATGGGTGGCATTATTGAAGATGAATACATTAAAGCAAGTGAGTCAGGCAAGTTGCTTGATGAAGTAGAATATCGATTTTATGGTGCAACAATGACGAATACACAATCCAAAATAAATATTACTGCAGCCTTAGTACGTGAGCTCATTACGCAACAATTTCCACAGTGGGGTCAGCTACCTATTCAAACTGTAAACAATAGCGGTTGGGACAATAGAACCTTTCATTTAGGTACAGAAATGCTCATTCGCATGCCCAGTAGCGCCGAATACGCAGGGCAAGTGGAAAAAGAACAAACATGGTTACCCAAATTAGCCCCACTTCTTCCTCTTCCCATACCCGCCCCACTTGCGATGGGAAAACCCAATGAACTGTATCCTTGGAAGTGGTCCATTAATCGTTGGCTTCCTGGGGAAACGGCAGCAGCTACTCCCATTAATGATTTATCTGAGTTTGCACATGATTTAGCTCTATTTCTTAAGGCGCTCCAAAGCATCAACTCAATGGGTGGACCTCTTGCGGGTCCTCAGAGTTTTTATCGCGGTGGTGATTTAGCAGTTTATGATTCAGAAACACGAAAAGCCATCGAAGATTTGAAGGACACTATAGATTTCCGTGCTGCAACAGAAATTTGGGAAAAAGCATTATCAACTTCTTGGCAGAATCCACCCCTTTGGGTGCATGGTGATGTCAGTGTTGGCAATTTGTTACTTTCTCAAGGAAAATTAAGTGCAGTTATCGATTTTGGCCAACTTGCCATCGGCGATCCTGCTTGCGATCTTGCTATTGCCTGGACATTATTTGAAGGAAAAAGTCGGAGCATTTTCTTAGAAACCCTGGCACTTGACCCAAACGCTTGGGCACGAGGACGTGCTTGGGCTTTATGGAAAGCAATGATGTATCTTGTTAACCAACAAACCGAGATGAATTTTGAAGCAAAAAAAGCATTGCGCACGATTCATGAGTTGATCGAAGATCATAGGAAATGATTATGAAGACTTCTCACATAGAATGGGCTCTTAGTACCTTAAACGATTCAGGGTATCTACTTGAAACCACGAAACCAGAAATAGTTCTCGATACAGCCTGGTCAGAAGTGTGTCGTTTTCAAACAAATCTTGGGTTGGTCTATTTGAAGAAAGTGCCTTCTGCATTGTCATTAGAAGCCAATGTCATTCAGCTATTGCAGAAACAATTCAATGCCCCTGTTCCGCAAATCATAGCTCATAATCAAGAACTTCACTGTTTTTTAATGCAAGATGCTGGCATTTCTTTGCATGAGGTCTTTAAACAGGAAGTTAAGCCCAATCTTTTAATTGATATGATGCATCATTACACAATGCTGCAAATAAACTCCGCAGATAAAATAAGCTTGTTTCTTGATTTAGGTGTCCCAGATTGGCGCCTGCAGCAATTGCCAAAACTTTATCAGCAATTACTATGTGAAGAAGAGCTATTGATTGGTGATGGATTAACCCGAGAAGAATTAAAACAATTAAAAAGTTTAGATGGTAAATTAAGAACTTTTTGTGAGCAATTAGCCAGTTTTAAAGTACCTGATACTTTTGGCCATGCAGATTTTCACGGTAAAAATATTTTAGTGAATCCCCATACTCATCAAACCACGATGATTGATTTAGGGGAAGTTGTTATTACTCATCCTTTTTTCTCATTCGTTAATTGTTTGTATCGAGTAACAGAATTTTTAAAATTATCAACCAGTCAATATAGGCAATTGCAGGAAGCTTGTTTTAAAAATTGGCTATCGATAGAGTCATCTGTGCATTTGTTTGAAATTATTGCAATTATTCAGCAGTGTTGGTCTATTCATGCGGTGTTGGGCGAGTATCGCCTAATTAAAAGCATCGACCCAATCGCATTAATAACATTGCGCCGACAAGGCCGATTTTCTGGAAAATTAAGAGCTTGGATAGATCATTAAGTCATTATTTATTGTCGAATGAGTCGGATATTTTTTCTATCAAAAGTATTATTTTTGCTGGAGCGATAGGGATTAATATCCAATCCTCCACGTCTGGTATAACGTCCATAAACTGTTAATACTTCAGGTTTACAATAATTCATAATATCCACAAAAATTCGCTCTATGCATTGCTCATGAAATTCATTATGGTTTCTATAGGAAACAAGGTATTTTAATAAGCCTTCCCTATCTATCTTTTTTCCTTTGTAAGCGATGTACACACTTCCCCAATCCGGTTGATTGGTGACTAAGCAATTTGATTTTAAAAGGTCAGAATACAACTGTTCTTCCACCACCACATCTTGAACACTAAGAAACGATGGCTCAACCAAATAGACAAAGCACTCGACATCGAGGTGATCAATGCACTCGCCCGTCAACATTTGTGATGCAGCGTATTGACTCGCTTGTTCCAAGGAATAAATTTTAACTAAAACTGGTGATTCAACACGTGCCTCCAAATCTTTTTTAATCGTATTCTCTAACTCATCAATACTTTTTATTTTGGTGTTATTGAATGAATTAAAATATAATTTTAATGACTTGGATTCGATGAGCTTTGGCGAGTTACAATCATAAAAAATTTCACCAATCCCGACCACCGGTTTTCCTTTCTCGTTGAGCCAGGAAACTTCATAATGATTCCAGCAATCAAAACCCACAAAAGGCGGATGAGCAGGATCAATGCCAATTTCTTGCCGCTTACCCGCTCTGGGGATAGGATAGAGCCGATTAGGATTGTAGGTGGAATCGTAGTCCGATTTTTTACCTAACTCTGATTCACTAGCTGCTTGATATTTTTTTAATACAGGATCGCTCATAGTATTTAACTCCAATATTTCAATAATTTTTGCACTACTTTGCCAATTGATTGGCTGGTTTATTTCCAATTGACTGGCAATGTAAGTTAACAAAGAGGCTGCTTCATTTATTTTATTAGCCTTTTCGCTCAATTCGCGTGCTTGAAGGCTCATTGATGCAGCCAGATTAAAGTTTGGATTCCCAATGATTTCTTTGATGGTAGATAAAGAAAATCCAAGGAATTTTAAAGTGATAATTTGTTGTAAAATGAGTAAATCAGCTTCAGAATACAAACGATAGCCAGAATCAGAGCGCTTTGTTGGTTTTAACAAACCTACTTCATCGTAGTATTGCAATGATCGAATTGAGAGAGAGGTCATTTGGCTGATTTCTTTAATTTGATAATAGTTCATAAGCATCATCTCCTTAATTGATGATTCTAAGCTATCACGCAACGTGAGGGTCAATACTTAATTAGTAATAAAGAATAAAGGAATTTTTTGTTTCATGTTAAAATGTGCGACTCTATAGTTGTATTTACCACATAGTGGCTATTATGAGCTCAGATTCTATTCAATTAAATCAAAATCATGGGGGACCGCTCCATTATCTGGGAAATAGGAACCTTACTCTTCCAGATTTGACAGGGCATATGTCCCCTGATACTAGCTGGTTGAATGAGCATTTCTCTGTATTATTGGCAAATAGTAAGGGCCAAAAATACAAGAAAGCCATTGAGCCTTTTGCAGGTTCTGCTTCTTGGAGTCTGGCTGCAATGGAGATTGGCGTTGCAGAAGAATATATTATCAATGACAGCAATAAAATTTTGATTAATACACTTCTTTTAATTAAAGATAACCCTGCTCTTGTCAAAACTTCTTATACTGCCTTAATAGAAAAATATGATGCCTCCCTATCGAAGAAAGATTTTTTCCTTGAAGTGATTGGGAATTACAACCAAACAACTGATGAAGAAAAAGCGTTACTGCTCCCTTTCATCATTAATCATTCATGGGGCGGAATCCTTTTTTATGATAAGGAATTGAATATTATCTATCGCGAAGGTGAACTCTTTGAAGGAAAAAATGCTAATCGATTTCTTGAGCATGCGAATTTGTCCCTAGAAATGTTCTTGAGTGAGATTGACCGAGTATCTAACCTTCTTAATGCGAATCAAGTTTCATTCAGAAGTGGTGATTTTATGGACGTGATTTCGATTGCGACACCTGGTGATTTTGTGGCACTGAATCCTCCTTATCCAGAGAATGAACATTCGACGCTTGAAAAAGCTGGGATGTATATTGAACTTTATTCGCCTGAAAAACTGCACCAGAATTTGGTGCAAATCATTCAACATCTTGAAAGCCAAGGTATTCATTACTACATGACTTATGGATTTTATAATCCAAAATTCAGAAACTATGTCTTAGCTAATGAAAACCAGCGGCCAATTAATTACTTTCGTGTCCTAGGCTATGAGCATTGTGCTTTTGGAATAGGTCTTGATCAGATGTATTTTACGTCCCAATTTTCAATTCCCAAAGGTATAAACATATTCAAAGCGGAGGGAGTTTTGGGTGCCCAGGATATAACGCCTGAAGAAGCACTCAAACAATTTAAGTTGCTTTCAAAAAAATGTTTTGCTGTTATTTACCGAGCTTTTATTAAGCCTGAGCTTGAGATGGAGTATCAAAAGGCCTGGCATCAGGTCGCTTCCTATTTTGTGCAATATCGCGGTGCATTAGGTTCTTGCCTGCATAAAACTAACGATGGTATGTGGCTTGCCTATTCTCGTTGGCCTGATAAAGCTACTCGAGATGCTTCTTGGCCAGGCGAAAATGCCCCATCTGAGATGTTACCCAATGAAATTAGAAAAGCGGTTATAACCATTCAAGAGTGTATTGATCAAACGCAAAAACTACCCGAAATTACTATGGAAGTTGTCAATGATTTATTGTATTCAAACTAATAGAAGATGTAACTCATGAATCAAGCGCAAATGAATTACCAACTAGAGCTTGTTATAGACGCTAAGCTACTAGAACAGCAAGATAAAATTATTCGTGATGGGATAGTAAATTTTAATGCTCCTTTTACAGGAACCAAACCAGAGCGTTACTCAATCTATGTGAAAGATAACGAGGGTATTATTATTGGCGGAGCTATTGTGTACGCTCATAAAAGCTCAATATATGTTGATGTCCTCTGGGTTAAGGAGGAATACCGTGGTCTTGGTATCGGTGCTGAACTATTGCACAGCGTTGAAGCCGAAGCAATTACACGAGGAATTCCAGCATCGACATTAGATACTTTTTCTTTTCAGGCAGAAAGATTTTATTTAAAACAAGGCTATCAGCATTTAGGCACAATTAAAAATTATTTAGAAGGGCATGATCGGATCTATTTTAGGAAGCAATTGTAGAGAGGAGAGCATATCCCCCATAAGAAAATATGCCTTGAAAAAAGAACAGAACAAACGAAGCATCTATTCTCCAAAGTTAAACTTTTATTGGAAATGCTCGTAAAAGTTCATAAACAAATTAGAAAGGAAAAGGAGGTAACTTATTCCTATCTTTAAGCCAAAATGGATGATGCCATTCTTCATAGATGGAAACAGGCATATTGCTTTGTTTAAATTCATCAAAAGATAAGTCGCAAAGAAACCATTTAAGGAATTCCGCGCAAGTTTCCGGGCTTATTAATTGACCGGACTGATAAGCCTCATCAAACATTTTATGTAAATGAAATGAAGTTGTTTCTCTTAAAATTTTTTGAATTCTTGTATCCACCTCCCCTGGAATAACACAAGACACACCAATATTTTTCTCTGCTAGCTCTTTTCTCACAATAGCAGTTACTTCATCCAAACCCGCTTTGCTGGCACAGTATGTTGAGCTTTCTTTAAGTTTCAGAGTCGCTGCTCTTGATGTAACAAATAAAATCCGAGACTTCTCAGGCATCTGCGCGGCAAGTAGTGCTGTAAGTTTCATTGGAGCTAATAAATTAACCTGAAAAACTTCGTCAATACTGTCACAATCGTATTCGGTCAACGGACGTGGAGGACTTTTCATTCCTGCATTTTGAACTAAAAGATGAAGCGGTATTCCAGAATCATTAATAATTTTAGCAACCTGTTCGATATCACTATTGCGAGTAAAATCCGATTGAATGGGAACAAAACGAGAATATAGCGCTTTAGTATCCTCTAAGCTGCTTACATCCCGCCCTGTTCCATAGACAACCCAGCCGTCACCTAAAAGAATTTTAGCAAGTTCAAGACCAATTCCATGGCTGGCTCCGGTCACTAATGCAGCTTTATTATTGTTGATGTTCGTCATGAAGCATTCCTTGAAACTTAAGTTACGTTCGTGCGGTATGGTAATCAAAGTTGGCGAAAGTTAAAAGGTTATTCCTAATTCATGTGTTACTAATTGAATTAATTCTGGAATACTTGCCTTGACTTGAATAATAGTAGATAAAACCTGAAGCACCTGCTCAATACCAATGCCCTGCTGCTCTTTATCAGAACTAAAAGAACGGTTTATATTATATACTAGCCAATTGATCCAATTGCCAAGAACACCATAAAAAGCAGCTTCCAAATGATCCTGATTTATTGTTATTCCAGAAGACGCATATGTATTTAGCATTTTTATAAATAAAGTTTTATTAAACAGCGGAGTAGTAATTCCACTCCAATCAAGAGCACAATTGACTATTTCATAAGTGGGATTAAGTTTTCGCGCAGACTCCCAATCAATGAGAAATGGAGTATCATTTTTATCCCATAAAACATTTTTTTGATCCAAATCACCATGGCTTACTACACTACTACTTTGTAGAATAGGTATTGTTTTTTGATAGATATCGTTAAGCTCAATTATAACTCGTTGATTACTTTTTAATTGCTCCTTAAACACCAAATTTTTGCTTGCTGACTGGTCTATTAACACACTAATTTTTTCATTGGGATGAATATCAAATTCTTGAGCACTTAGCTGGGGAACATTAAGATTAATAGGATGAATTTCAGCCAAAAGAGTGGCTATTTTAAGCGCATGCATCTCAGATATAGCGTCTTTATCCAATGCTTTTGCTGTTATCCAAGGATAAACAAGAAAGGCCTCATCTTCTGAAAGGATTAAGTAATTATTTTCTAATTTTAGAGCATGAACTGCGGGAATAGTACGCTGGGAAAATTGGAAAGCTATCTGTTCTGTCAATTCATATTGGGATTTAACTTCTTCAGTCAATTGGATGCTGCTATTGAGTTGTTTTACAGCAAACTGCGAGCCATTGCACTTCAGATACCACATTTTATGTAAAAGACCGCCATAGACTCTTTGAGGCAAGTCAAAAGGTTGGTTCATCTTTAATTTTTTACAGATTGTTTCTAGTTGACTTCTATTCACTATGAGCCGCCTTAAGAATGCCTTGTGTCTCTGACTCTTCATTAAAAAATTTAACAAAAAATGTTTTGCTTAACTTGGGATTTTTTTTATTGATTCTCGTAAATTCCGGCATAAAACCGCACTTTTTATAAAACTCTGGAGCTTGAAAAGCACTGGTCACCAAATTGATATTATTAAAGCCCTGACCTTTGAAGTGATGTTCAAGAGCAAGTAATAACTGTTTGCCATATCCTTTACCACGATAAGCACTGTCTACCCAAATATCATCCACATAAATTTCTGCAAACGCAGTAAAGGCATTAAGCGCACCAAAAATTTCTCCATGGGCAGAAGAAATGGTCACTGAAAAACGTCGATAATTGACGTCAATACCATGCTGAGCCTCATAGGCAATAAATCCATTTGTCATTCGTTTTTCCGTAGCTTCATCAAGTTCATCAACAAATTGGATTTGATATTCTTTCTTGCTTTCTAAAGGCTTGCTGCATTCATGTGCTGTACTATCAAAACGAAAAATAACTCGTTGTGGTTGATGCGGATCATAATTGATTGTTTTAATTTCTTCCTGGAAATTGCCCATTGTAATTTTTGAAATAGTTTTGCGCCAAAAACTAAGCCCTCGCTTATTTTCTGGAATCACAGAAACCTCCCATAAGCCTGGATGCATTTTCCATAATTCAGAGGAAACTAAATAACCTAAACCTTTGCCTTGAAACTTAGCAGTAATAAAAAACTCGCCCATATTCCATGCAGTATAAGGGTAAACTCCTTCGTGATTTAATAGAGCAAAACCAGCTAATTCATTACCAACTTTAATCAGAAAGGCTTTTCTTGTCGGCTCTTCAAAGTATTTTTTAAAATCGAAGCTTTCATACAGGCCATCGGAAGGCAAAGCCCAATCATCTGAAATAAAACCACAGTCACGCGAGAGTTCATATACATAAAATCGTGCCATGTTTTGGATGGTAGGATAATCATCTAATGTTGCTGTCTCAACTTTTAAAGCAGAGTGTAATTCTTTGATGTTCACAGCATTTTCCTTAAATACAGTTTCGCCATATGACCTTCATTCTGATATCCAAGCGATTTGTAAAAATCATGGGAGCCCTCTTTCGCTCGCCTAAGTCCAGATGTCAAATCAATGATACAGGGACTAAACTTTCTGGCAAATTCCTCAACAGTAATCATAAGCTTTTTACCTATTCCTTGATTACGATATCCTTGGTCGACCACAAGGCCTTCAATATGAAATCTTGTTATTTCGGAAACAAAAAGATAACTCTTAGACCAAGCAATCCAACCAACAACTTTTCCAGCAATTTCCGCAAGAAGGACACCGTAATGCAGTTCACTAGTAAATAGCTCTAGTCGTCTTTGCAACTCCTTAGACGATTGCGGATAACCCAATTGCTCCATTAAAGGGTGAAGATGTTGAGCATCATCAATTAATGCTTTGCGGATAATCAGTTCAGAAGGCACTTTATGCCTCCAGATTAACTCTATCCCCGGATAGATTAGGAGATGAAATCACCAAAAAAGAAACCAAATTTCCAGAACTATTTTTCACTTTATGGGTTATCCCTGCTTTAATACTTATTCCTTCCTGTTCCTGTAACATCTGTTCATAGTCTTCAAACTCAATAACCAATTGTCCTTGCAAACAATAAAAAAATTGTTCTGTTTCCTGATGATAATGTTTTACCTCAAAACTGCCTGAGGGCATCGTTTCATAAAGAACGTTAAACTGACCATCATTTTTTAACCACCATGCATCACAATTTTGTCCCCACTTAAAATGAGGCGCATTGTTTATTGAGACAACCTCTTCTCTCACCGAAGATTCTGATACAGGCAGTTTTGGTTTTTGACTTAAGCTCGAGACTGAATCACCATTTAAGAGTCCGATTTCTCTTGTTGCCTGAAATTCTTTCCGCAAAAAATAGAATATAGAGTTTTTCTGAAACCCATGCCGTTCAAACTCAAGTTCAAATCCTAATTTTTTATAAAATTCTATTGCTTCCCAATCCATAGTATTAACTGTTGCAAAAGCACAATCTTTTTCATTGCCATACCTCAATGCCGCTTGCATGAGCTTTGTTCCCCATCCTTGATGTCTGATGGACTCACTCACCCAAAGATTATCGATATGAAGACCTCCATAGAGGGTTCCACCACTACAACCACCAATAATGCTATTATCTGCATCACGAATAAAGCATGCAAAGAAATCTAAGGATTCGAATCCTCTTTGTTGTTTGGCGTACTCCTTAATTCCATTTGTTAATATTTGAACATCATCAGGGTTTGGATTTTCTAAAAACGATAATTTTAAAGTCATCTCATTTATTCCACTGTAGGAGGCCAGGCACCATGCTCCACATAACTTGCCTCATCACTGCCTGACCAAGGTGGCATAGTAACGCAAATAAACACCAAATCTGCTGCATCACTTCGATATTGAAAATGTGTTCCCAAGGGAATATCGATGCTGACTCCAGCAGTTAAAGGGGTAATGCTCTCTTCATCGTTCAACTTACGCCAAATAGTTCCTTCCCCAGAAAGGACATGCCAAAATTCAGATACAGTTTTATGACGAACTGCTTTGGAAATTGTGCCTGCCTTCAAAGTACAGTGAGCCATTCCACCTAAATGATTATTCATCAGCAATCGAACCTCAGCTCCTGCTGGTGAAGTGTGTTGATATTCTTTGGGTATTTCTTGTGTATTCATTTATGCCTCTATTAAACCAATGCTCTCATCAGTTTTATCAAGTGGTTATTTCTTCATTTTTAATTTTGAATCGTAACGCAAGTAGTATCTGCATCTAAAGTAACTACTTTGCCAATTGGAAGAATGCAATTTTGCTTACCATGTCCATAGGAAAACTCTTTAATACAAGGGACTTTTAATTTAGAAGCCCATTCATTGATTACATCTTCTACCGTACCATCGCTCTGATTCGACTTCTTACTTTTACATTGTTCAAATGTACCAAAAATAACGCCGGAAACTTCATCAAAAACTCCTGCTAAATCTAATTGTGAGAACATGCCATCAATATTATAGGGCTCGACGCCAACATCTTCTACCAACAAAATACTTCCTTTAAAAGTAGGCATGTAAGGCGTGCCCATTAAATTAGTCATAAGGGTTAAATTGCCACCAAGAAGAGTACCTCGGCTAACGCCTCCATGAACCTTTATTCCTTTGCGAATTGTGTACTCTTGGCCTAACAAAGAAGAAAATAATGTTTTTTTAACTTGGGTACTTAAATGAATGGTCAAAGTAAACCCTGTATAACTTACTAAGCCAGTGTTTTTAAATAGGCCTAATTGCAACGCTGTAGTATCACTAAACCCGAATAATGGTTTTGGGTTTTTCTTAATCAATTCATAATCTAAGAAAGGTAAAAGTCGTTGCGAACCTTGTCCTCCTCGGGTTGCAATAATTGCTTTCACTTCTGAGTCTATAAAGAAATCCATCACATCTTGTGCACGGTCACGGTCTTTACCAGCTAAAAATCGTTCTGATCCAAACATATGCTTTGCATACTTTACATTAAATCCATTCGACTTTAATAAATGAACTCCTACTTCTATTGCTTTTTCCGTAATAGGACTCGAGGGAGAAATAAGCCCCACGATATCTCCTCTTTGCAGTGGTTCTGGACATAGAATATTCATTTATTACCTCAATTATTTTCTGCACTCAAAAACAATACTTTCGTCTGTTTCATTAGGCGATGCGCTTCGGTCAAATGCTTTAACCGTTCGTACATTGCTAAAACCAACCTCATTGAGCAAATTGAGCAAGAAAGAAGTGTCTTGATAAATTCGAATTTTGTATTCCTCAACCTCTGTTTGAATTATACGGTTGTTATCAATCAGTTCATATTTACCTATAGAGTAACAAATCTCCTCATCGAGCATAACTAATTGGCTGAGTAGGATGATTGTGCCATCTTCTTTTGGCCATCTTGTGCCTCTCCATATACCTAATTCATTAGGAACCGCATGAAGTGTTTCTACTTCAAATACAAAAAGTCCTTTATCTTCCATATGTTCATAAATGGTTTTTAAGGCTTTTTGGATATCCACCTTTTCTGTGATGAGACCAAATGAACCACTGGGTATAAAAATTAAAGAATATTTAGCGGATTGATTTAAATCTTCAATAAAACCATGCCAGGCTTTTGGCTTAAGATTTTTGCTCTTCGCTTTTGCATGCAGTCGCTCTAGCATTGGTTGACTTGCATCAAAGCCAAGAACATCAAATCCTTCTGCAGCCAAAGGCAGTAAAAATCGACCTGTGCCGCACATAGGCTCTAAAATCAAGCCTTTAGCCTCTGCGGCATAGCTTCGATAGAATGAGTATTCATCTTGTGGTGCATTAGGTTTACTTAAATCATATACTTCAGTACAAAGGCTCTGATAAGTTTCCAGTTTTTTCATGGGTTCCTCATTGAAATCCAATACCATTAAATATTCGTCATAGAAGGTACCATTAATTTTAAGTGCTTTAGGTTCGGTACCATAAATTCGAAATCCTTGCTTTTGATAAAAAGCGCAGGCCACAAAATTACTTACTACACAGGTTAGGTGCAATTGAGTGACGCAGGTCCTTGCATGCTGTATCAGGGTTTGAATTAATGCTGTTGCAATACCTTTTCCTCTGTATTCAAGACGAGTATACATACCCCAAAATACACCTCAGTGTTTGGTTTTAAGTGAATTAAGCGTATAGAATCTAATACAAGACACCAATAAATCGTCAACAAAGACACCCAATACATATCCTTTACTTAATCCATGTTGAAAATCAGCATCGGACATAAGCACTTCCTCTTCATAAGAAGAGCCAAAGCTTTCAGGTGAATTCTTTAGCGCTTCTAATCGAAATGATTTCCATAGTTCCCAGTCTTCTTGCATTACCCTTTTTATCTTCATAAACTGATCTCCATCACCGTTACAGGATGAGATTTAAATTCATCCATACCGATTTTTTTCCACCCAAGGCGCCTATAATACTCAGGTATGGTAGGATCAAGAGCAAACAAGTACAGTTTTTCAAAGCCAAGTTCTTTTGCTTTCTCGACTGCGGCATCAACTAATATTTTTCCGATCCCCTGTTTTTGATATTTTGGATCAACCACCAAATCACCAATCCACGGCCCTAAATCTGGTCGAATATCTTCGTTTAATTGCAAAGTACAAGAACCTACAGGAATTTCATCGTATAGCGCAATGTAAGTAAAAGGCATATCTTGGTTCAGCTCTTCGTAATGGGTCTTGGGGAGTAATGGAACGGTCAACCGACTTAAGGATTATTAGGATCTCTTAGTGATCTTAGTTTTCCATTTTTACTTCATCAGACATCTAAGAACCTTGCTCGAGCAGTTGCTTTTTCTGACCTACCCCCTAAATTAGCACCAATTCATTGATGAGATTTGCTTTCCTCTTCGTCCTTACTTAATTGCGTTAGTGCCCCCAACTCACGCATAATTCGCATTCCACCTAAAAAGACGAACTTAATCCCTTTTGCCGATTTTATGATTGCGTAATAATTTCTCAGAAACGCCTTTAAAAACCTGTATTATCAGGGTAGACCATTAATTTATAAAAGACTAACATTTAGCGAATTTTATTCGCTAAACTAGAAGGAAAGCGAACTGTCCGCATTTGGAGGAGTCATGCCTTACCAATTTGTAAGAGAACCACTTCGAGCTGAGGAAGCAGATCAACTGTGTCAGGCATGTGAGTCAATGCTTGAAAAGCTGATTATTTGGATTTTAATTGATACTGGTCTGCGAGTATCAGAGTTATGTTCACTTACTTCACAAGATATTTTGTGGCAACAAAAATCACTGCGTATTTCAGGAAAAGGGGGCCCTTATGGTAAAAAATCAAAAAAACGAGTTGTTCCTATGTCTAACCGTGTACGGGCGTTACTTGAGCATTACTATGCGATTAATGAGCGCTTCCCTATTGGAGCAAGGCAAGTCCAAAAGATAGTAAAAGAAATTGCCAATAAGGCAAAAATCACTAAACAAGTGACGCCACACATTCTACGGCATACCTTTGCAACTTTAGCGCTGCAAAAAGGAATTTCATTGGCCTCAGTACAAAAAGCATTGGGGCATGACCGTTTGGAAACGACGGCTATTTATCTTAATTTTACTGACGCTCATGTTATAGAAGAATTTAGTGCCAAATGGTAAGTGCTTAGTTAAAGATCGCTTATCTGTTCTTTATTCCAAGGTAAATGCGCATATCCTTTTATAATATTGGGAGGAAATATAGGATACTTAATCACAGAAAAAAATGGCGAATAATCAAAATCACTCGGCGTGAATAAACGAGGATTGCGTCTGACAAGCTCTATGTGATGTTTATTTCCCTCGTGAATAAAAGGCAAAATGGGATAGTGTACCGACTGAAACGCATCGGCAATCATTGATGAGCAAATATCTTCTGTAGGTTGCATGGCATTGTGCTGAAATAGGGTTGAACGCCATTTTCTAGGGAAAATTCCCCAGGGAAATAAAAAACGCGCCAAATCGAATACATGTCGCACATCATAATTTTTACCCAAACGGTTGAGCGCATAAATCACAACTCGAGATACATCCTCTTGGGCTAACCATTCTGGCCTTACAATACGAAGATGGTCATCTTTGTATTTATCGAGTGGAGAAATAATAGTTCCTAGCCCCAGCTCGCTTTCTACCAAAAGCTGTTTATCGGGTGGGCCATCATAGTGTGTTTTAATGAGCTTCTGCAAAGAGTGTTCCTGAATGTCTTGCAAACGTCCTATATATAATGCGGCATGAGACCAAGGGCTTTGAGTCACATGTCGAATCATGCGGCTGATTCGGCTTCTTCCTTCCACCAAAAGCACATCGACAGGACGTATTTTGTCGCATAGTTTATTAAAATCACACAAATAGGCTCTTTGAGGTGGTGCTTGTCGTGATAACAAGCCACCGATTTTTTCAATAAACCACTCGCTCCAGCGTCCAGTCATGCTATTACTCTGAGTTTCAATTGCCATCTCCTCCCATTTCATTAGGCAACAGGTATTGATTTCTACTTAAATAAATTTTCGCAAGCTTTGGAAAAAAAGGCGCCAATTTGCTGATGAAATCGTAAGCCATGATGAGTGCGCCTAAAGCAAAAACTACATCACCTGGAAGGCGCAACCATTGCCATAATAACGTGGTATTATAAAACTCAAGACTCCTGGCATGAGCAAAGCCATGCTCATACACATCCATTAATTGAGCCCATCCTATAGGGAAGAAGTTCAGAACAATCCACAATAAAAGCCCTAGATTATAGAGCCAAAATGCCCAGGTACCCAAACGGTCACTCCAAGGTAAACGTTTTCCTGCCGCATAACGCAAACAAAAATAAATCAGTCCAAGGCCCAGTAAGCCAAATGCACCAAATAAAGCCGTATGCGCGTGATTGAGCGTTAAAAAAGTACCATGCTCATAATAATTTACCAATGGTGCATTGAGTGTTCCCCCACCAAAGACTCCCGCGCCAACAAAATTCCAAAAGGAGGCACCTAGCACATAAAGATAGGCTAAATTATAAGTAAAATCACCCTGGCGTTTTATCAACTGCCGATGTTCAATTGCATCAATAATAAGAAGCACTAAGGGCAATACCTCAATAAAGGAAAACATGGAACCAAGCGGCACCCAAATATCGGGCGTACCAGTCCAATACCAATGATGTCCTGTACCAACTACTCCACCTAAGAAAATAAGAATGGTTTCAAAATACATGGTTCGTTCTGCAAGAGCACGCGATACCAAGCCGGTGCCCATTAACAGATAAGCAGTTGCGCACGCTGCAAAAAATTCAAAGGATTGTTCAACCCAAAGATGAACGACCCACCAACGCCAAAAATCAGTAATGGTAAATGATTTTTCAATGCCGGTTAACGGAATCATCCCAAAGCAATACAATACAGCAACGTTGGCGGTGCTGGCCCAAAATAAATGTTCCAGACGAATTCTGCCCGTCCAAAATTGTACTGTGGCTTTTTTAACAGCACTCCATTGGGGCCACATACCGCGAAATACAATAAAACTCCACAAAAACAATCCCAGACAAAACCCAATTTGCCATAAACGACCCAGTTGCAAATAAGAAAGTCCCTGATTGCCAATCCAAAACCAGTACTGATTGACGTACCCCATAATTCCTAAATAATCACCAATTAAGGCGCCACCCACAACAAAGAGCGTCACCCAAAATAAAACGCTGACTAAAAATCCCTGGCCTTTCGCTTCCTTTTTGCTGATGATGGGTGCTATAAACACTGCCGCACTTATCCAGGACAGCGCAATCCAGACTATGGGCGTTTGTATGTGCACATCGCGCAGGAAGTTAAAGGGTAAATAGTCATTAATTGCGATGCCATAAAACCCCTCGCGCTCAGAATAGTAATGCGCCATAATAGCGCCTACTCCGATTTGAATGAGTAAAATCACTGCGACGACCAGGAAATACTGGCCCACTTTACGCTGACTTGATGTCAGTGGTTTAAAATGCATAAATAGCGGTGTTCTGGGAGAATTATCTGGCACACTTAGATAGCGATGATAAATATATAAAATGGCGCCAAAGCCTAAAAACACAAAACAAAAGGAAACCCACGTCCAGTAAAACGTAGCTGGGGTTGGGCTATTCCCCATACTGGGCTCATAAGGCCAATTGTTAGTATAGGAGCTGTTTTGTCCTGGCCGATGAGCAATGGTGGTCAGTGAGGAATAAATCAGGAACTCTGCTGTGCGCAATGCGCTTTGCTCATCGAGACTATAGGCTTTAGTCCAGCCTTTTTTGGCATCATGATTCAATAATGTTGAGGCAATTTCTTGTTTTAATTGTCCGATTGAGTCAGCAACATATTGCGACAAAACACTGATTGGCGCGCTTAAATCCGTATTCTGTAATTCACGCTGCATGGTTTTTCGAGCTAAATACTGCTCTTCTTCGGACAAAGCGGCAAATGATTTACCATAGCGTGCTTGCGCTATTTTTTCTTCAACAAGTCGTCCTAAACGCAGCAAATTGGTTGCTGTGTAATCTTCACCAAAATAAGAGCCCATACCATACAAACTGCCATAATCCATCAAATCAGCTCGTTGAAATCCCGCTTTGCCTGCAACAATGTCATCTTCAGTCATCACCACATAGCCTGATTGAGTTTGAAATTGTTGCGGTAGGGGTGGCGCAAGTTGGTAGGTTTTATAAGTACCCCATATGAGCACCATAAAGCAAAGCAGTGCAGTGAACAATAAAATCCATTTTAAAACCAGAGCTACTGGGTCGTTTGTTTCCTGGGCATATTCCGTTATGGTTTTCTTATTTTGAGTCATTGTTTCATTCCATGAAATTACGTGTCGATTTCTTAAAATTAGTGCTTATAAAAATACATCACTTAAGATAGCCTGAGAAGGCACGCCAGCAAGAAAAATCTGTTTTTTCAACTTATCAGTAGTGTCTTTAGGGCCACAGACATAAACTCGTGTCTCTTTTGGCTGATTTAAATGCATTAACGCGCGTTGTTCAATAGACGCTTCAGGATATCGTCCCTGACTTTGAAGTACGCACGCGTCATACACAAAAGAAGGAAACAACAGCGACAGCATTTCCAGCTCTTCTTTGTAGTAAATATCTTCATCAGCAAGGCCGCCATGAACTAAGGTGATGGTTCCTTGATGTTTGTTGCTTAATGCGCTTTTAATAATGGCAATAAGGGGCGCAAGTCCAGTTCCAGTTCCTGCCAGCAACATATTAAAAGCCAATTGCTCTGGGTTATAGTAGAAACAGCGTCCAAAGGGACCTCTTAGCTTCACCTCGGCATGTTTTGTTGCTTTGTTCGCTAGCCATTGCCCCATGCTTCCACCTGGATAAATTTTAACGTGTAATTCAATAAACCCCTCTTGCTCAGGAATGTTGGCGATGGAATAACTGCGTATTGTGCCTTCTGGATTAATGAGACTCAGGTATTGACCAGGAATCCAATGCTCTAAATCATCCACGTGAAGTTTTACTTGCATCACATTGTAATTCAATGCGTTGATATCGATGATTTGTGCGTTCACTTCACATTCAGTGCTTTCAGGAGTTAACACCTCCAGTGGCGTTTCAGGCTTTGCAAGACAAGCTAGAAAATAACCTTGCGCTTTAAGCGTTTCAGGTAATCCTTCTTGCCAGGCAGGGTTAATCTCCCCATCTTTGACTTTAATTAAGCAAGACTGACAAATGCCTGCCTGACACGAATTAGGATAATCAACCTCATGACGCAGTAAACAGTGCAACACGCTTTCTTGAGGCTCTATGGAGTAGGATTGATTATTAAATGCAACCGTACTCATGATGAGCGCCCCAAAACGTCATTACGAACGCTGTTAGCAATAGCGGCGACTTGATTAATATCCTCCGCATTTGCTCCTAATTCAGAAAGTGTTGCACCCAGATGCTCAATCACAATATCCACATGTGTATCATTTAGTCCGCGCTTGACCAGGTGAGCATGTCCTTCGCGCATGTTTTTTCCACTGTAGTGATTGGGCCCACCAAATGCCATGGTTAAAAATCCCTTTTGCTTTAGAATTTGTTGTTCCATATCAATATCATCAAAAAAATGACTGACTCGCTCATCGGTTAACATTTTGCGATAGAAAATATCAACCGCCGCATTGACTGCGCTTTGACCTCCCAAACGTTCAAACAATGACTCTGACATGGTGACTCCTTTAAAGATATATTTGCAATGCATCTTATAAAAAGAAATAATCACAGTCAATAACCCAATCAGGAATTCATGATGCAACTCACCCAATTTACCGATTATTCATTACGTGCTCTGATTTACATCGTACTTAGAAAAGAATCTTGTACCATTAAAGACATCACTGAAGCGTATGGCATATCGAGCCATCATATGGTTAAAATCATTCATAATTTAGCCAAACTTAAACTGATTAAAACCATTCGCGGGAAAAATGGCGGTATTTTAATGGCCGCTCAACCTGAAACCATTAATTTAGGCCAACTAATCGTCCAATTGGAGCCTCATTTTGATTTGGTGCCTTGTTTTAATAAAGAAAAAGCAAACTGCTGTATTGCTCCAGTGTGCAAATTAAAGAGTGTCTTGCATGAAGCGCAAGCCGCTTTTATGAGTGTTTTGGAGCGTTACACCTTAGCGGATGTAGTCACTAATAAGGCAGAGCTGTCTGTATTATTAAACATAAAACCATTAGAGAAGTAAGGCCTTATCGGGAGCAATAGGCCAGGAGTGCAAAACAGCTTGCAAAATACGTGCGTGATTATGTTTTGGGTCTTTTGCGGCATAAAACAAAGTAACAGAGGCGTCTTTTGTCATTTCCAGGATTTGCTCTATCAAAGTACTTTTATTGATTAATTCTTCAATATAGCAATCAATAAATTCGCCCCATCGCTTTTCAATATCCCCGTGAAACCATTGTCTTAACGCGACACTTGGCGTGATGTCTTTTAACCACAAATCAAAAGCCAATGTTTCTTTTTTGAGGCCACGGGGCCAGAGTCTATCAATCAAAATCCATGCTCCTTCTTTAATCGGTGGAGGAGCATAGACGCGGCAAATCTGAATCGTATTTCGATGAGTAGAACTCATGACATTCCTTGTTATAGACTATGCATTACCCCGGTTTTTGCGCAAGTAACATACCAAACACACCGGGTATCTGCTTTCCAGATGCATCTTGTTTATGCAAATGCCCCACTGATTCTTTATATTCCAGTATAGACCATCCAGTATCTTGATAAAGATGATAGAGCTCTTCTTTATGGGGCAGGTACGTGAAAAAATCTGGCAATGGGTAGAGTTCTGATTGAATGGGGAAAACCAAGAAATGATACCCATTCTTATTGGTTGCTTCTTGGAGCTCTGTAAGCAAGGAGGGGATACGTTCCGAATTTAAGAACTGCAGTGTGACGGTTGAAAACACGAAATCAAAATGTTCCACACCAAGCGCTAAGGGTTGATTTAAATCGTGCAGTTGAGTGGACACCTTGCTCAAATCTTCTTTTTGAGCAATTTCCTGAATTGTCTCTAGCGATGCTTGATTGTTATCTATTCCGGTAATGTGATGCCCCATGTTGGCTAAATACAATAAATTCCTTCCAGAGCCACAGCCTACATCGAGAATAGATGCTTCTTGCAGATGATGTAAGTAAGTCTGATAAACATACACTAAGTCGCTTTGTACAGCACTTAGACCGTATTTTTTATTGAAGTAGCGATGAGGCATGCAGTAAAACTTAAGTGTTGCCTTAAATGATTCACTGACAGGAATAACTTTATGCCATGCCGCTGGTGGAATCTGAAGCTCGGGATGCTTGTGATCGATGCGCGTGCGTGAACACTCTTGTCCCTGGCCATTTAAGAATGCAAAATCAATCGCTCCTTCATGCAGAGAAAGCCTTCCCCATGTGCCTTCTTTGGTGCTGTGTTTTTCTAAGAAAAACTTCAGTTTTCCATGGCTGTCAATGTCGGTTCGTTTATAGCACAGTAACTCATTGTATTCTGATGACATGATGCATCCTTTATATTCTTGATTATTGGCCCTGTGATTCCGTGTTGTTTGCATTATCGATGTATTCTGGTTTCAATTGAGTTAACAACGTTTTGCCATTGACCAACTTATCTGCTAATTGATGGTTTACATCACGATGCTCCACTTCATCGTCTCGCACCACTAAAAGCACGTCTCGCAACCTGGCATCAGCAGCAAGCCCCCAATAGTGTTTGGCAACATCAGGTGCAGGAACATTCTCAATACGTCCTTCATCCAACTCCTGTAAATAATGGGTGTAACTGATCACGGCTTCTTCTTCAAGATAACCAACAAAACGATGTGCTGTTTTTGAAGAACAAACATACATCAGCAGATACAACACCACAAAAATAGCTTGTGCCGTAAAAATAATAAAGCGCTCAAACCAGTTGGGTTTGGCAATGTACATAAAGGTAATCAAATGCATCCGTTCATTATCTGCTTCATCCAGTAAAATTTTAATCCAGCCCTCGTCGTTTTTAATTTTTCTTAGGCAGCGCAAATGCAGCAAAGCAGCACCGACCATACCAGGAACAGCTGCTACCGTTTCCAGCACAATGGCTCGATTTCCATAGCGTTTTTGAAAAAAAGTATCTGCGAAAAATCGGAAAAACTTTACCAGACCAAAGGCAATTTTATCACTGATGGTTTGGGCAGGCCTATGAGTTACTGGCATGATGTGCTCCTTTATGGTGATATAAGATATATTATATTAAAGGTGTATTTTAAATGCAACTTTAATATAACTGATTGTCTTGGGATTACAGGTGATGATTCG
>JAIUOG010000086.1 GCA_020161725.1 Pseudomonadota bacterium | reverse complement strand
CATAAATTTAGAGAAGATGCTGATTTTCTTTTAACGGGTCATCAACTTAAACATCTTGATGCAGCCATTGAAAAGCTTAAAGAAGAAACAAAAAAAGGACGGTTTAACGACGCTTTTCCAGAATTTTTTAGCAGAGCCTGTGAGATAACTGACAATAACACTTCATTATTATCTAATGTGATTTGTGCGGCTTTTATCGTTTGTCTATCTGCCTTAGTTGCAGCCCTCGGCTTTGCTATTGGTTGTGCTCTATGTTCTTGGGCAGCTCCCATTGCCTTTGCAGGACTAATCGGTTTTTCTATTTTGGATTTAAATATACTTGCAGGTACTACCTTTGCCCTAATATCAGGAACTACAGTAGGAATGGCACTCGGCTTTACTTTTTTTCATAACCCGAATGAAATTTTATATAAAAGTCTTACTCAAATGAAGACGATTGCCGAGAATCAATTAGAAAAACCCGCTGAACAAAACCAAGAATCTTTATGCAAACAATAAAGCTCTTTATACAAGGAAATACTAAATCGGGGCAGGTTGAGCTATTTAATGGAATTCAAAGTAAAATTAAAAACCCAGCTTTAATTAGCCACGATTTAGGTGAATATTTGCTTATAGGTAATAATCAAAAAAATAATTTAAAAACAAATTCTTTTGAATATGTATTGTATAAAAATAATCAAAAATACAAACTTTTGTCTTTCTCAAATTCAATTATTTTATACTGTCACGATTTAAATAAACCTTTTGATAACAGTTTATTGGAAATTAGAGAATTAGAGAAAAAACATTTAAATACAACTGTTATTGTTATTGGTCTTAATGCAGATAAAAAGAAAGCTGAATTTGAAAAAAATCACTATAATTTCCTTTATTTTGAAACTCCCATCCAAAGTGAAAATAGAACAGGTTATGTTGACAATTTCGCAGCAATTTTAGATGAAATCGCTATTTTTGCAGAAAAAAAAGCAACTGCAATATCGCTTCCCTCCCTAAAGATAGAATCTGACTTCTTAGGTGATGCTGTTCGACATTGTGAACTGTTAGCTGCCTATTTACCTATAGCGCTTCATCAAGGTATCCTTGATGAGATTGCTAATTTAATAGAAAAACTCAACACCAACCAACCACCCGAAGATTCAATTCATTTATTTGTAAGCACGTGTAATGAAATAATTAAAAATAAACCGATACAAATAAAAAAATTAATTATTGATACAATTTGTACATTATTAATCAGTTTGGTTACAATGGCGGCTGTTTTTACTCTAGGCTTTTTTATGGGGTTTGCTGCGGGTCTTTGGGCTGGCCCCTTGGCTTTATTATCAGGGGTTTTAGCAGGAAGTGCCGCTGCCATAACGGCGGTCTCCATGACTATTGCAGGAGGCGCTATCGCAACGGGTCTCTCTATACCCTACTTCTTTTTTGCTCCCAGTTTTATGGATAAGACCTGTATGGATGCAATTGATCAAGTTGCTAAAGAGGCCCAATCTTATTTAAATTCTAAGCCTCAAATTTGATTATTTTGAATAAAGCGTTTTATCTTAAAATTTGCTTTAATTTCAGCTTCATTTAATGCATTTATAGGTGTTTTTATACCTGCAAAAATGGCTTCCATCGCTTCATCAATAATTGATCTCACTTGGTGCTGTGCAGGAAAACTGGCAGGATACGGATTCAGTTTATTATTTAAATCTTTTTGGGCTAGTTTTAATAAATAACTTTGCTTATCAATATCCCCATAATAACCATCTAAGCCCAAAGGGATATAACCTGTTTTTAGATGCCAAGAGGCTTGTGTCGATTTATTGGCTAAGAAAGAAAAAAATGCTGCTATTCCTTTATATATTTCAGCATTCTGGCCAGCCACTGCCCAAATAGCAGCACCACCGGGTAAATTGCTATATCTATTTGCACTAATCGATGTATCCAAAGGCATCAAAGCAACGCCTAATTTAAAAGAAGCTAATTTCTTTAAGCTTTGATAACTCCCCGAGGACTGACTGAATATAGGACAATGCCCACTTGTAAAAAGAACAGTGGCCTCACTTGCTCTGCCGCCATATTCAAAATAATGCTTATTCTGCCATCGTTTAAGGCGCTCTAAATGGCTTAGGATAGCCTTATTATTAAAAGCGGCCTTTGTTTTCTTATCATTGACTAAGGCATAACCATGAATGCGCGAAAAAGACTCGATATGAATCCAAGCAGGATAAGAAGAAGTATAAGCACAAGAATAGCCGTTTGCTTTTAATTGAGCAGCCAAATTTTCCATTTCATCCCAAGTTTTAGGAAACTCTTTAACTTTAAGACTATCCAACACATCTTGATTATAAAAAATAACAGGGATGGAAATATTAAAAGGCATTGCATTTAATTGGCCGTCTTGGCTATATAGCTGTGCTACAGCGGATAAAACACTTTCTATCGGAAAAGGCTGGCCTATCATAATTTGATAAAAAGGTTTAATAACCCCTTTAGGATGCAGCATAGAATTAGTGCCAGCTTCAAAAACCTGAATTAAAGCAGGTGCTTTCTTTGCCCTAAAGGCCGCAACAAAACTGGTAAATGATTCTGTGTACTCCCCCTTATAAACTAGTTTCACCTGGTATCGATTTTGGCTTTGATTAAAATCATCGACTAAATGATTTAATTCAACCCCCAGAGAGCCAGAGAAGGAATGCCAAAATTCAATCGAGGTTGAGGCTTGCCCTAAAGGTAAAAATAATAAATATAAAAGAAAACAACGAAAAAATTTCATAACAAATCGGGATAATCACTAAAAATTGCATCAACACCTAAGGCAAAAAATTTCTTTGCCTGCCTTCTTCGATTAACAGTATAGGCTAAAAGTTTAAATCCTTTGGATTTAATTTCTTCGATACGTGATGCAGTTAAAATTTTTCGATTGCAATGAATAGAATAACAATCAATGTCTTTCGCTTTTTTATACCAATCTTTATCCCATTCATGCATTAAAAAACCGAGTAGCACTTCAGGGGAAAGACTCCGACATAAAGTAAGAGCATCATATTCAAAACTGGATATGAGAGGAAAGTCCTTATCATGCGGCCAAAGTTTATTAAGCTCGGTTAGCACAGCAATGGTTGTTTGTTCCACGGTTCCCGGATAAGGCTTAATTTCAATATTAGCTTGCACATCCTTTTCAATAAGCCAAGCTAGTGTGTCAGAAAAAGAGGGTATTTTTTCATTCTTATAAGCCCTTGAAAACCAACGGCCTGCATCTAAATCCTGTAAATATTCAGCCTTAACTAAGCCAAACATCCCTTTGCCATTAGTCGTTCTTTTTAAATTTTCATCATGGAAAATAAAGGGTTCGCCATCGGCACTGAGCATCACATCAAATTCGATAAAACGACAACCTAATTGGTAGGCTTTTTCAAAAGAAGCAATGGTATTTTCAGGGGCATAAGCTGCAGCGCCCCTGTGACCTATTATTTTAGTGTTGAGTAGCAACAGCATTTCCTTCTTGTCTATTTGCAGCAAGCTCGACATAAGCATGCAAAATTACTTCATTTGAAACGGCTAAAGGTACAGGCGCCCTAGCTGCAGCCATAACCATAGTATTCATCATCATTTTTCCTTGAGGTACTCTTGATTCAAGTGCCTCTTCATTTTCATAAAAAACAACGCGATTTAAACTATATTGCTGTTTATTAAAACTGGCATTCACGGCATCAAGCTCATCATTGATTTTTTTATAAATCATTTGTCTTAAATTCGCCTTTACCTTTTCGATTTCAACTAAGCCAGGCTTAAAATCAATAGCACTGACTTCATAAGTAGCACCTGGTTTAGATACATTCTTAGCGTTAGTATAAACATCGGTTAAGTCAGCTTGGGGTACCTTTGCTTCAGCCATAACGAATAATTTTTCAAGGCCTGAATTATCTTCACTTCTATCGAATTGGGTTAGATGCCATTCACCCTTTGTAATTTTATTGAGATTTTCTAAAATCTCTGCCCTAGCCTTCACTAAATCTGCATTATTAAGTGTGGCATTGATATTAATTTTTAAAAGAGCCGATTCAGTGCTAACCCAATCTTTAGCAGAGACTTGAAAAGCCACTTTGTCAAGCATAGCCTCAACGGGAATTGTACTTGCAATAGCGCTATAACCAAATATGCTTAACACAACAAAACTTATTATTTTTTTCATTTTTCTGTGCTCCCACCTAGGTTGCCTTTGAAATTAACATAAGGAACTTATAGTAACTTGAGTTTAGCTAAAAAACATTAGCCTTCTTGCAAATTCATCGGAAAATAGAGATGATCTTTTTATTTTTATCAATCTAGGAAGCCAATGCAACGTTTATTCGCCTTAATCCTATCTTTATTAACAGTGACTGCCTTCGCTGATGAAGCCTTTGTTAATCGAAAAGAAGTACAAAGCTTCATCAATCAAATGGTTAAAGAGCAGCATTTTAATAGACAAGAACTTGTTAACACAATGCGTTCTGTGCAAATACAGCCAGAAATTCTTGAATCAATGAATAAGCCCTATGAAAAGAAAAGCTGGAACACCTATAAAAATCTTTTTTTAACCACTGAACGAGTACAAGCAGGCTTAGAATTTTGGCGTCAAAATAAGGCCATTTTACAAAAAGCCGAAAAGCGATTTAATGTTCCTGCTAACATTATTGTCGCTATTATTGGTATTGAAACACTTTATGGAAAACATCAAGGTAATTATCGTGTTTTAGATGCTTTATCGACTCTCGCTTTTAATTACCCCAGAAGAGCACCCTTTTTTACCAAAGAATTAAAAGAATATTTACTTCTTTGCCGTGAACATAAAGTTAACCCAACCGCCTACCTTGGTTCTTATGCTGGAGCGATGGGTAAACCCCAATTTATGCCAAGTAGCTATCGTTATTATGCAGCCGATTTTAGTGGTAATCCTAAAAAAGATTTAATGAATGATGATAATGCAGTTATTGCAAGCGTTGCTAATTATTTCCACAAACATGGCTGGAAAATGAATCAAGGTATTGCTCAGCCAGCACTTGTAAATGGCGGAGCTAAAAATATTAATACCGATTTAAAACAAGCAACTTATCAATTACTACAATTGGAAAAAGCTGGGGTTAAGCCCTTAACAGCGGCTTATAGCGTACCCAAAAAAGTGGGGTTAATTTCTTTAACAACCGATACAGGCTCCGAATTTTGGCTAGCTTATCCTAACTTTTATGTCATTACTCGCTATAATTCCAGCCCTCAATATGCAATGGCAGTATATTTACTTTCTCAACAATTAAAGAGCCATTGGCTAGCCTCTCTTGAAACGAAGCGGAAATTTGCTTACGTTTAAGAGATTATAATAGGGATTAAGTATGCCAAATTGTTTTTTGTTCACAGATGATCTTAACGAAGAAGGCGCTTTATCCCTTTGCTTAGATGAACAGGGGCATATCTTAGCCCCACTTCAATTTCGTAATTTTGCTGAAATAAAAGAATTACAAATAAATAAAAAGACTATTGTAGTCTGCCCTTCGAATCGTTTCACTCTTCATGAGGTTGAATTACCGAGGTTATCAGAATCGAAACTCAGTGCTGCACTTCCCTATGCACTCGAAGAAAAATTACCCGAAAGTGTAGAAAAACTTCATTTTGCCTTTGATAAAAATTATTACCAAAATGGTAGGTATTTAGTCGTTGTCGCTGATAAAAAAGAATTAGAAGACCTTATTGAGATTCTTTTAAAAAATCACCTCAAATTAGATCTTTTAACCATCGACTGGTTTGCCTTAAAAAATAATGAGGCGGCACTTTTAAAAGAATATATTCTTTCTAACAATACTTCATTTAAAGGCGCTATACCCTTTGAATTAGCTCCAATCTATTTCAAAGATTGTCAACAAGACCATTTTTATCAATTTAAAGATAGCTCCTCCATCCCTTTTACTGATATTGAACTCAAAGAAAAACATGAAACTTCAGTCATGTGGTTGGCTAAGCGTTTCCTTAAAATGAAAGCAATCAATCTATGCCAAGGCAGCTTGCAATATAAAGATAGTAAGAATTCGAGCCAATATTGGCTTAAAATAAGCTTAAGTATAGCAGCGCTTTGGCTAATTAGTTTTTTAACTTTCAACTGTTTTAAGTTTTTATATTTAAATAAAAAAATAAAAGATAACGATAGCCAAATAGCAGTGATTTATCATCAATTTTTTCCTGACGCTAAAATGGTTATTAGCCCTAAATTTCGCATTAGCCAATTAATCAAAGGCAGTCAAAATCAATCCAATTTAATTTTTTGGTCAACTTTAAATAAGTTAGATAAAAGTACTGAAAAAGAGCACATAGAGCTTGAACAAATACGCTTCCAAAATCAAACTATTATTGTAAAAATAATTGCAGATAGTTTCGAAAATTTAGAAAAAATGCAAAATAAACTTAAAAGAAATGAGGTTAAAGTAAAACAAACCGAAGCCTCCCTGCATGAAAACAAAGTTATCGCGACCCTGGAGCTTAGCCTTTGATAAAAGAATATTGGTATAATTTATCAGAAAAAGATCGTTTAACGGCAAGTATTGGTTTAGTCTGCTTGAGCCTTTATTTATTTTATATACTTATTTATTCGCCGATTACCAATAAAATTCAGTTTCTTAATCAGCAATTAGTAGAAAAAAAAGAAACTTTAAGCTTCCTGCAAAAAGCAAAAGGTACTGAAGTAGGCCCCAAAAAGGAGGCTATTAATAACAGTAATCTTTTAAGGATTATTGCATCTCAATTAGAAGAATCTAAATTTAAGCATTTTAAATATCATCTACAACAAACCAACACCGGCGATATCCAACTTGCCTTTGACGAAGTCCCCTTCATCCAATTTTTATTATGGTTATTTTCCTTACAAACTCATTATGATATTCAAATAAAGCAATTTACAGCAGAGAAAACAGAGACTCAGGGCCTTGTAAAATTGATGATTATTTTGAGTGCCGCGACTAAGGTTTAGTTTCTTTCTTGCGGGGTAATGAGATGATCGCACAACCCAGCATGACAGCACGCCTGTCATCCTGAAAAACACGAAGCTTTTTGAAGGATCTTGTTGAAGGCAAAGTGAAGAGTTTAGGGGCGAGTTCGAGCTCTGCATTCAAGAAGATTCTTCACTACGTTCAGAATGACAATACTCTTGCCCAGCATGACAACACGCCTGTCATCCTGAAAATGCGTAGCTTTTTGAAAGATCTTATTAAATGCAAAGAGATGGATTTCGAGGAAAATTCGAGCCTTGCATTCGAGAAGATCCTTCGCTACGCTCAGGATGACGAGAATTAGTAAGGATGATGGCCATTACCCCCTGGCTTGAAGAATGGGAGGAAATAGAACTTCTTCAATCCGATAGATTAATTCTTAACACAGCAGCTATTGCCAGTGGTAAAAAACTAAGGGCTAAAAGAGAAATTGCTGCAAGAATTGCTAGATTTCCATAAAAAGGAAGTTGTTGCATAGCCAAAGTTAATATGCCACTACCAAAAACCATAATAGGAATTGTAAGTGGCAATAAAATTAACGCCATTAAAATACCTTTTTGCTGTATACCCGCATTAAATGCACTCGCTAATCCGCATAAAAATAAAATGGCAGGAGAACCTATAAGCACAGTGCAGATTAAGATAGCGGTCTGTTCAACATTAAGGTTAAATAAAAGCGCTAATAAAGGGCAAAAAATAAGAAGAGGCACCAAATTTAATAACCAATGCACAAGTAACTTAGCAATCACATAAACAGTTAAAGAGTAAGGGGAAATTATCCACTGCTCTATAATACCGTCTTCATAATCTTGTTGAAAAAAATAAACCGCACTTAAAAGCATAGATAAAAGCATTGCAATCCAGATAATTCCTGGCGTTACAGCAGCTAATAAAACGTTATCAGCCGGTAAACTTAAAGGGAAAAAAACCGTAATCATGATAAAGAATAATGCTGCTTGCAAAATAATTTTCGGGTCACGCACTTGCAAAAGCCATTCACGTTTTAACTGAAGAGAAAAAAGGGTTAAGGTTTTTTTCATAAAGCAAGCTCTTTATATTCAATATCAAGAGGTAGAGGTTGATGCGATGTTAAAATAACCATACCCCCTTCCTTTAGATGATGTTTTATTTGCTTCATTAATACAGTAACACCCTCCTCATCTAAAGACGTTAAAGGCTCATCTAATAACCATAATTTAGCTTCTGTATAAAAAAGCCTTAATAAGCTAAGTCTTCTTTTTTGACCTGCTGATAAATGATAGCCAGGCTCATCTATTAAATGCTCTAAATTCAATGCTTTTAATAGAGTAGCTAAAACGATAGGACGCCCTCCCCAATGTAAATCAAAAAAACAGTTTTCTTTGACCGTGAGTAAAGGATTAATAGTTGCCTTATGGCCTATATAACAAAGGCTTTTTGTGTAATCAGAATCGCTATCCTGAATATTTTTACCATTAAAAAATATTTGCCCTGCGTTTGGCTCTAATAAACCAGCTAATAGTTTTAATAAAGTGGTTTTTCCAGCACCATTTTTGCCACGTAAAAATAAAAGCTCGCCTTCGTTGAGAGAAAAATGAATATCTCCAAGTATGCTTTTGTCTTGGTAATCAAAAAAAAGATGGGTAGCATCAAACATAAGTGGTTTTTTATTTTAAAAAATGGAGACTAGCCATTTTTTATAACTAAGTAAAGACAAGTTATCTGCTTAAGTTTTTATTTCATCTAATTAATGACATTATAATTCAATCAAAGCATCAGATTAAATAAAAAAGCCTTTGTCCTTCCTTTTATCAGATAAATAAGCCCACAAAAAACTTTTATTTCAACTGGTTAGCTTCTTGTATTAATCATTAATCTTCTTTAAGATTCTAGATCCTTTGTAAAAACACCCTGGATCAGTAGTGCTTTTTTCCTTCGCAAAAGCCAACAAAAAAAAACTTAAAATAAGTGTAATAGGCTTAAGCTTAAGCATGACAGCCTGTACCAATTACTTTGGTATTTATTCAACCAAGAAAATTGCACCACCTTCTCAGTTTGCAAGTACAAAATCACTTCCAGCACAACAGGGTAAATGGCCTAATCAAAATTGGGCTAGGCAATTTGATGATAGGATGTTAGTTCAATTAATCAATGAAGCTTTAGAAAACAATCCTTCTCTTGCAGCAGCAAGAGCAAGAATTTTGCAAGCAAGATCCCAAGTTGAAGGTCAGCATGCTAATTTATTGCCGTCACTCAACTTAAATAGCACAATATCTCGAGGCCTTTTATCAGAAAATTTACTGCCACCCACTTTAGGTGGCGGCGAATGGTTTACTTTCTCAACTTTTCTCTTTAGGTTAAATTACGAAATTGATATCTGGGGTAAGAATCTTGCTAGTTTAAGAAAAGCAATGTCTGAGGAAAAAGTGGCTATTGCTTCAAGCCAAGAAGCAAGATTAACTATTGCAGCTTCAGTTGCTACAACCTATAACGAATTAGCTTATTATTACGCCTTAAGCGATGTCTTAAGAAAAACGGTTATCCAACGCGAATCTTTAAATAAAATTACCCATGCTCGATTAGTGGCAGGTTTAGATACCAGAGTTCAACTTTATCAATCACGTAATACAACAGCAACTGCAAGAACTCAATTATTAGCTGCTGAAAATGAAATTGTTATAAGAAAGCAGCAATTGGGCACTTTATTAGGTAAAGGTCCTGACAGATGTTTAACTATTCCTCGCCCCCATTTAGCCGTATTAAAAACAGCGGAGCTTCCTGCCAATCTTCCACTAAATCTTTTAGGTCGAAGGCCTGATATTGTTGGGGCTCGTTGGCAGGTTGAAGCCTATTGCCAAGGGATTAAAAATGCCAAAGCTCAATTTTATCCCAACGTGAACTTATCTGCTTTAGCAGGCCTTATTTCATTACATTTGAATAATCTTTTTCAACAGGGAAGCCAACAATATCAGGCAGGCCCTGCCTTCTCTTTACCTGTTTATGATGGTGGCACACTTAGAGCGAATTTAAAAAATCAATATGCAAATTACGAAGAGGCCGTTGCCAATTATAATTCCACTTTAAATAATGCTATTTCTGAAGTTGCAAAACAAATTACAACAATTAAATCTCTAGATAAGCAGATTTTAAGTCAAAATGAAGCCCTAAATGCTGCTATAGAAGCATATAACCTAGCCAGAGCACAATATCGAATAGGCCTCACCTCGCAATTAACTGTTCTTGATGCAGAAACTCGTTTACTCGAAGAGCAACAATCGCAGCTTAAACTA
>JAIUOG010000085.1 GCA_020161725.1 Pseudomonadota bacterium | reverse complement strand
TTGGTTTAGCTCCTTGGGATGTCTTAGCTCAAGGAATAGCTAGACAATTAGATATTGGTTTAGGACAAGCAAGTATTATGGTTAGTTTTATGGTTTTAATATTAGCCTTATTTTTTAAAGCTATACCAAGTATTGGAACTTTTCTTAATATAATAATTATTGGTTTATTAATAGATATTTTCATAGCGCTATTTAATTTTTATTTTGTTGTACCAGAAAGTTTTCCTTCATTACTTGTTATCTATACTATTGGCCTTATTCTTATGTCCTTAGGTGCATCATTGTATATTGTTACTAAATTTGGAGCTGGACCAAGAGATATGCTTTTATTAGGAATAATTCAAAAATTTAAAGTAAGTATTACTTATGTAAAACCTGCAATTGAAGGAATAGTTTTAGTAATAGGTATTTATTTAGGAGGTACTTTAGGTATTGGAACAATTCTTAATTTACTTTTAATGGGCTATTTTATGGATATTATCTTTAGATACTTAAATTTTGATCCGAAAGTTGTTAAACAATATAATATAATTGAACAATATTCTTTAATTAAAAGATATTTAAGCTATTAGTAAGTCTATAATATTTATACAGAGTTTATCTAAAATACAAAAAAAACCCTCTAAACTATGTAGTTTTTATATGGGGAGAAAAAAAATGGAAAGAATTCTTTAAAGATTTACCGAAGATACGAGACGCTTATCCTAAAACAACAGCATCTCCATTATCTCTGGATGAAAAAAAACAGGTCATGCATCAGTTAGTACATGACTTTGATTCAGAAGAGAACAACCAAGACACAAATATAGACCATCTACTTTCAGTTTTATATGAATCGTTAAAAAGTGAAGATAAGATTTTTTTACCAAAGCTTTCTTATCACGATAAAATAATACTTTGCCATCATCTACTTAAATCACTTAAAAAAGAGGAAAGTCTCTCCCCTCTTCTACTAACGCCAGAGCAAAAAATCAAACTTTGCCTGGATCTACTAACCTTTATAGTTCCAAAGCTAATGAAAAAACAAAATTCATTAAGGAAAGAAGCTCAAGTTGAGTATTCTGCCATTGTAATTAAATTAGCCACAGAATTAGCTCAATACTTACCTGAAATCGAAGCGACGCATGAAGAAAAATCGGAATTAATCTTACCCGAAGAACAGCAAGATCCGAGTAAAAACCCCTATTTAAATCCTAATTTTCATTATTTGACGGAAGCCTCATGTAAAAAAATTCTAGAATTTTATCCTTTATTTGATAATGGTATTGATTTTGAACATCTTCCCGCAGGTTTTATTGTTAAAAAAAATCCTCATGCTGATATTCTTGATGTTCTCGATTTTTCCCCTAGATATGAAAAATATCATCGCGTTTCCCCCCTTGCGATTAGCTTAACTACAAAAACAAATTTTGAATTAGAAAATACTTATGCAGGTGAACAAGGTGAATGGTATGATTTTTTTCTTCACAAAGCATCTGGTTTTTGTAACAAGCAAGAGTTGAAAAGAGCCTTTGTCGATTTTTCTAAAATCATTAAAAGATTAAATTTAAAATTTTATAAACCTGATTTTTCAGCACTTAGCGCTCCCTGCAATCCGGTCATTCTTCTGGGTCGAATGGCTACAATTATGTCAAATCCGAACTTACGCATCGAAGATAGGCAAACACAATGGCAAAGACTTTTAGAGTTGCCTCTTATCGAAAGCCATAAGGCTATTCGTGCCCATAACGATTTTGAAAATAGACTCAATCCCTGCACTATCGTATTACCTCAGATGGGCTTTGAAATATACCCCTATAATAAAATAACAGATAGATTCTATTCACTATCTTTTGACCCTTGGCGAAAAATCGCGTTTGAGAAAGCACGCTTATCAGCCTCATTTTATGAACAAGCTTATGCACTTCTAAACGAAAATATAATTCGGGGTTTGGAAGATAATGATCCAACTATACAACTTTTTTTTGACAAAATAGTTGAATTGACTATCAAAGAAAAACACCTATGCTCTACACAGGCTTTTGAAAAAATACAACTCGATTGCCTAAAAAACTTTTTTAAATATTGTGAAAACAATAAATTATTTATTTTTAATATGTTAGAAGACGCCCAGCAAAAAGGAGGTCATATTGCTGTTGCATTTACTCTTTTGCGCGAGAAAGAAAATCCTAGATATGATGATATTCCAAATTTAGCCCTTTTCTTAGAGTTTTTTAAACAAGAAATTTTAATAATTTCTAATGTTTCTAAAGCAGCTCCTCGTCTTATAGGAAGCCTGATTGATAGTTCAAATTTTGAGAGTCTTGAAAACAAATATGGATACGATATTTATTTCAGTACAGCCTTTTATTTTAGGAACAATACTCAATCTATAGAAAAAATGTTGGGGCTTTTTTTCAAGCTTGATGCACAATTAACAACAGAAAAGCAAGGCAGTATTTTTGGGGTTGTGAGTCTAACTAAAAGTCCTCCCCATCCCTTAGTTAAGGCTTTATTTCCCTTAATATTCAGCTTTGAACTTTTTGAAGAATCAGATATTGAAAACGTTTTTTTAGAGTTAAGCGAGTTTCAAAATACGGACTTGCTTATTCAGGCTTTGGCCTTTTTTAAAAATCTAGAAAGACCTTTACCTAAGGAATCCTTATTAGAGTTAATTCATTTAATTAAATCTTTACCTAATGATTGTTCTAAGGAAAACCTAATAGATAACTTAGAGCCTTGTTTTGCTGATGGTTTTGCTAAAGATTATTTTAAAGAACAAAGGGAGATAATCGAATTAGCTAAGCAAGGGCAAAATAAAGAAATTGAAGAATATATTCGAATTTATCGTTTTTCAAAAAAGGATGCTATTTCTATTTTAGAGCTGTCTATGAATTTATTTAGGCAAAATAATTTAGAGATAGAATGCTTTCATTCTTTATTTACAAAACTGGGTGCTTTAAAACTATTGGTACCAGCTAGCGAATTTAGTTCCTTTGTAAAACATTTAGATGAGTTATCACCTTCCGATATTGATGAACTTGAAATCCTAATCGTACAATTAATTAAAGCGCGTTCAACAAACGCCTTTAATCAATTCGCTATTTGTAATAAAAAAGTTAATGCTAAAGAAAAGCTTATTGCTAAAGCAATTTATTTTATTGATAACATAAAACCTTTAACCAAAAACTTACGTCGTTTCCCTACAGATAAAATTTATTTGGAAGAAGGACTTGCAACACTTATTCTCAATTTAGATGAAACTCTTTTTAATAAAACAGAGTCTTTAGATAAATTAGAACAACTCACCCAAGATTGGTTAAGGCAATTTGAATCAATTCTTGAAAAACATGCTTTAGCAAAACAGCATATGCTTTTTACTTTTTCTAATTTACCTGGTAAAGAAAACCCTGAATACCTCCATAATCTAACGCGTTTTATGGAAGTTTTCTCCGATTTAGCTCATTTTTTAAGCGATAAAGCCGAACAAAAACTTATTTTCTTTTCGCTAATCGCTGAATTTAAGAAAAATCCACTTCAATTAGCTGATTTATATGAGCAAATTCGAGATCTTGAACCAGAAAACAAAGAATTTGTTTTAAAATTAATTAGCCAATTCGTTAGTCAATCAAAGAAATCTAAAATTGACATGCAAGATATGTCTACCTTGATTAATAAATTAAAACAAGATGCTGATTATTTTGCGAAGTTTAGGGTCTTTTGTAAAACACCGCCTTACCCTCCAATCGCAATGGTTATTGAGTGGCCCAGTGAACTATTTGCCGAAAATTATAAGCAATTTAGCTTAGAACCTTTTGGTCCAAGACGTCTAGATTATGCCTTTGTCAAAGCTGATTTTGAAAGACAAAAAGCAAACTTTGAGTTTATGACAGCAGATGAAGGCGCTTTATTTAAGGATGCTAATCTTTGCAATTCAATCGATGAGCAATTACAAGGATATCAAAATTTATCTGTTTTAGACTTACAAACCAAATTAAAAGAATTAAAACAGGAGAAAGTTGAAGGCTTAGAACTCTTATTGCTCTCTGTTGAAATGCTTAGCAGAACCGCTTCTCAAATTGAAGCAGGAACTCAGCGAGTTATAAGCCAAGAACTTAATGCCACGCAAATCATGGCACTTTGGGCTATGATTCAAAATCCGCATTCTAAAGTACTTTCAGAAATAGATACTGGCGAAGGTAAATCACGAATTACCATGGTAATGGCAGCTTACCAAGCTTTATTAGGAAAAACGGTCGATATACTTACGTCCGACTTGGCCTTAGCTGAACGTGATTTTCTAAGTTACAATCCATTTTTTCAAAGCCTTGGCATTCCAACCTCTTTTATTGATATTTATACACCTAAAGATTTATATCAACCTGGTGGTGTTAATTTTTCTGATAATAGCCAGCTTCTTCTATTACGGAATCAAAGTGATATCGCTTTAAGTCCTAATAGTTATTTAGACAAAAACAAAAAGAATCGAGTTTTACTTATAGATGAGGCAGATAAATTTATTCATACAATTGATTCTTATAACTTTGCAATTAAATCTAAAACACTCGGTAAATTTGTTTGGATTTATAGTTATTTGATTGATTTTATTGATGAGAAAGGCCTGGATATAGAAATTAATGAACAAAGTATAGATAATTTTATTGAGTATGTTTTTAACAATAACAATGATCCTTTGCAATTAGAAAGCTTATCTGAACTAATTGAGGTAAATAGAAGTCAATTTTCAATCTGGCTTCATTCGGCTAAAAAAGCATGGTCTATGGCCGTTAATAGTGATTATAAATTAAGTTCTGCTAATGAAAATGAACGTATACCTATGCGCGATACTCAAGGTTATGTTCATTATTCACGTCAAATTTTGGTCCTTGATAATGGTAGACCTGCTATCGGCTCTTCTTTTGCCAATGGCGCCCATCAGTGCCTTTGTGCCATTGAAAATAAACGATTAGAAAAAGAAGAGTTTCTTGTCCAAGCTGAAAATGAAATATTGAGAGCTTCTTTTACAACAGCCTTTATAGACCAATACGCAGAAGGTCGGGTTTATGGTTTAAGTGGTACAACAAGAGCTGCAGCACCAAAGAATAATGAAGATATTAATCATTCCAATTACCAATTTATTAAAGTGCCAAGGCATTATGAGTTAAAGCGAGATGATCAGGTAATTTGGCATGCTAAAGACGAAATACAGCAATTTCAATTTATCAAACAAGCCTTATTAAAAAGTATTAAAGCAAATCAGCCGACTTTATTAATATGCAAAGATGATAAGCAATCCGCTCGCTTTTATGAACAATTTAGTAATAATCCCGAATTAGCTGCTGCATTAGTCGAAGCTAATAAGAGTACAATTTGTCGAATTGAGGCTTTAAGCTCTAAAAAAGAACAATCCAACGCCATTGATAATGCAGGACAAAAAAGTAATATCACTATTTCAACTGTAGGTATGTTTGGACGTGGAGTTGATATTGATGCAGAAAACCTTTCTGTTATAGCAGCCTATGTCCCCACTTTTGAAGATGAAAAACAGATCCAGGGTCGTACTGCTAGAGCTGGAAAATTAGGTATATATCGGCTAATGCCTAATTTAAGTGACGAAGATTGCCCCATTACAAAAGCAACCCATAATATTAAAGCAAGGGTAATTGAAATTCAAAATCAAAAAGCCTTTTCAGCTAGCTTACAAGAAGAAATAGCTAATATTTATTCTTACTTTTTAGAAAGTGTAACTCATAAATTTTTAGAGCATTTATCAGAGCAAAAAGACAGTAATGCTATAAATAAAACAAGAGAATCTTGGTCAAAATATTTGGATAGCATGCAAAAGGATTGGTCTAAAAAAAGAATAGCGTTTTTAAACTTATTTGAAACATCAACTGAAGACGAATTTAAAAAGCTTTTTGAAGACTTTGCTAAACATTGGAGTGATAGATTAAATTCTGAATTTAATCTTAATTTTAGCTATGAAAATAAACGAATCGAAGTTAACTATAAAGCACTTCAAGCTTATCAAGGCTTTTTCTCAAAATCCATTGAATGTCCAACAATAAAAAAGACAAAATATGAACCAGCAGATGATGGGCAAGCAAGAATATACGACTCCGTTTGGGAACCGATGCTTGCTACCATTCGCGGCGAACGCCCCCTATTTGCTGATTTCCGCGCCTGGATTGATGGCAGAGGTGAAATATTCCCTGATTGGTTAGCCGAAGATAGACCTATTTTTTACCATCTAAGACAATGGATAAATGAAGTTTTTGATAAATTACTTAAGATAGTAGGCCTCTATGAAGAAAAACCTGTTTTAACGCAAATACCTCAAACAGCAATTACAGCTGGATGCTAAGAATCTAAGAAAATACAAACCTTTCTCTAAAATCTAATCAAGAGCCTTCAAAGAATGGCTCTTTGAAGGATTGACAACCGTGTCACTCTTGAGTTTTGCGAAGAATCCTCTTGAATGCAAAGTTCGAAATTTTTCACTGCGCATTCAATAAGATCATTCAAATAGCTTCACTATTTTCAGGATGAGGATTATCATTCTTAACTCTACGAAGAATCTCCCTAAATGCAGAGCTTAATCTAAATAAGTTCAACATAGTTGATGACAGGAGCGCTATTGTGTTGTATAGCCTCATTTATCCTCAAAGTCATCCCAATTAAAATCACCGTCTAGCTCGTCAAATTCTTCTTTCAAACGTTTTCTTTCTAATTTTTCCTCTAATAATTTACGAACCTGTCTCTTATGGGATAGTTCTTCTGCTTCACGTTCTTCTTCTATTGGGAAATCAGAAAAAGAATAATCTTCTTCATGTTCATGCCTTAAGCCCATGCTAATCTCCACTTATTTGACCTATTCTACTTAACTCAAGTATAGAACAAATTTAAAACACAAATACCAATTAAAAATCAATTGGTTTTGCTATCCATTTTATTTTTAATGCTTTTTAACCCTCTAACAGGAATATCAATATGGTAAATATAGTGCTGAATAATTTGCTTAGCTTGCTCAGTAGTTAAAGGCTTGGTTAAGGCTCCTTCCATGCTATAGTCATCACAATCATATTTCACAACATCTGCCTCATAGCCCGTAAGTGCTATAATTGGCACATGATGTAAAGTACCTTTTTCAAGCTGTCTTATTTTTTTAGACACGACATAACCGGAGGTATCTTCTAAACCGATATCCATAAAAACTAAATCATATTTTCCGGGTTTAAATAACATAGCCGCTTTATCGCCTGAATCAGCAACATCAACATGGCAATCAAGTTGCATTAATAGGGCTTGAGCTGCCCTTTGTGCTGTTGAATTATCTTCAACCATCAGTACTCTTGGTGGTTTTTTATAATCAGAAAGAGTTAAGGATTCTTCATCTTTTTGTAAAGGCTCTTTCTCTGCATTATTTAACTGTAATTGTTGTTTTACTTTCTCCAGCTGCTGATTTAATTCTTTTTGATAACTAATATCCTCAAGTACACAAACTAAACCAATAATTTTTTGCTCATCATCAAAAATAGGAATTCGCGATGAAAGATAATAAGTAAAATTACCGTTCTTATCTTGAACTGGTTCTTCTTCAATTTGCATACGTGCTTCACCAGCAAGAAGAGCATTTATATCGTTATGTTTTAACAAATCGATTCTATCAATAGGCCAATTTGATTGTGTTTGTAACTTTTTATAGAGTGGAATTCCTAAAATATCCTCGGAGCTTTCCAAATTAAGCAAATTAAGCATATTGGCATTAACACCAATTACAGTACAGTTTTTATCAATAAGATAAACTAAATGAGGAAGTGAAAAGATAACATCTTGATAAAACTGTATTGCTATATGGGGATCATCCGAAAAAATCTTGTCTTGCTCTTGGCTTGACATTGGTTATTCTCCTTGAGGTTCGCTTTTTATTAAAAGTATAGTACAGGTTAATAAAATATTTTTTATACAAATAGAAAATTATAAGAACAACCACCGGCTTGGCTTTTTTGCTCAAAAAGGATAAAATAAGAAACAATTTGCGCCTTAAAAAACAACTGTTCGGAAGCGCGCTGTTTAGTGGAGAGTTTATGCCGCAAGAACATCTAAAAGTTGAAAATCAGCAAAAAGAACAAAATCGAGCAAAAAAGGAAGATAAAATATGGATGTTAAGCCTCTATGGCACAGCTATCGGCGCTGGAACTCTCTTTTTACCTATTAATGCTGGTTTACATGGAATAATTCCGCTTCTTTTTATGGCAATTGTTGCTTTCCCCATGACATATTATTCACATCAAGCCCTTTGCCGTTTCGTACTTTCCGGTTCATCAGGAAATAACAATATCACCGAGGTTGTTGAAGAGCATTTTGGCCGTATTTCAGGAAACATTCTCACGGGTCTCTACTTTTTTGCGATTTATCCTATTCTTTTAATGTATTCCGTTGCTATTACCAATACGACTGAGAGTTTTATTGTTAACCAGTTACATTGCAAAGCGCCACCAAGAGCCCTATTAGCCTTAGGCCTCATTTTAATGCTAATGAGCATTATTCGATTAGGCTCAACAATGATAGTCAAAGCGATGAGCTATCTTGTTTATCCTTTTATAGTTATTCTTATTTTGCTAGCTCTTTATCTTATACCTTATTGGAACAGCGCTATGTTCCATCCCCCTCATACGGGTTCAGAGCAAGGCTTAATAACAACACTCTGGTTATTAATCCCCGTGATGGTTTTTTCTTTTAACCATTCACCAATTATCTCTTCTTTTGCAGTAAATCAAAAAGAACGCTATGGCCATGAGGCAGATAGAAAAGCATCAGCCATATTGAAAAGAAGCCATTTTTTAATGCTAATTACGGTGATGTTTTTTGTCTTTAGTTGTGTTCTTAGTTTATCACCTACTGATTTAGCCTTAGCAAAACAACAAAATATTTCCATTTTGTCTTATTTAGCCAACCATTTTAAAAGACCTGTAATTGCTTATATTGCTCCTCTTATAGCCTTCATAGCGATAGCAAAATCTTTTTTTGGGCATTATTTAGGAGCCAAAGAAGGTTTGGAAGGTTTAATAACGAAGTTAAAACCAGGCCTTTGTTCTAAAAAACTTTATCGGTTTATTGAAGTTTTTATTGTATTGAGCTGTTTTTTAACTGCAACCCTTAATCCTAATATTTTAACGATGATTGAAGGACTAGGCGGCCCTGTTATTGCACTTATTTTATTTATCATGCCTATTTATGCCATTTATAAAATACCTGCCATGAAAGGTCATAAAAATCCGCTGACTAACCTCTTTATTCTTCTTATTGGTCTCATTACCTTTTCAGCTTTGGTTTATACCTTGTTGTTTTAAAACTATACTATATTAATTAAGTATAACTAACTGGTATAGCTTAATAAAATGAAGCAAGACTATGTATTAAGTGCTACTGAAGAAGGCTTTCACCGCATTGCCTATACAGAATGGGGATCAGCGAATGTTTCTCATTTATCTACTGTTGTCTGCGTACATGGACTCACTCGAAATAGTCGTGATTTTGATTCCCTAGCCTATTTTTTAAGTCAAAAAGGTCATCATGTTTTTTGCCCTGATGTAGTTGGACGTGGTGACAGTAGCTGGCTTAAGGATGCAAACCAATATAATTTCAAACGCTACGTTAAAGATCTTACTGTGCTAATTGGCAGAACTGGTGCTAATGAAATTGACTGGATAGGTACCTCAATGGGAGGCGTTATTGGAATAATTATCGCATCGTTAAATAATACACCGATTAAGCGCCTTGTGCTCAATGATGTGAGCCCACAATTACCTATGCATGCCTTATGGCAAATGGCTAAATATGTAGGCAAAGATCCTCATTTTGCGGATAAAGATGAAGCCAAATCCTATTTTAAACACATTTTTAATGAGTTTGGCCCTTTAACTGATGAGCAATGGGATCGTTTTACTGAGCATAGTATACAAGAAAGAGTTGAAGGTGGAGGCGGTTATACTGCAAAATACGACCCAAGTATTCATGAATTTAAACCCAAATGGCAGGCTGTTAAAGATTTATTTTATAACCCATTAAAAGCCATGGAGGGCGTATTTCTTGATATTGATCTCTGGTCATATTGGCAAAAAATAACCTGCCCAGTCTTGGTTATACGCGGTAAAAAATCACAGCTTTTATTGCCAGAACATATAAAGAAAATGAAAAGATTGCATCATAATGTCGATGTCTTTGAGATTCCCGAAGCAGGACACGCGCCCGCCTTGATGGAAGAATTTCATCAAAAGGTCATAGCCGA
>JAIUOG010000084.1 GCA_020161725.1 Pseudomonadota bacterium | reverse complement strand
CTAATATATTCATAAATTTAAAAAAGAACGTAAAAACATCAAAGATATCGTAATTAAAGGACTTAAAATCCAACTAATTACGCCAGTGAAAAGCAAAATAAAGATAATGAAAATGCCATAGGGTTCAATTTTTTGAAAAGCAATGGCCTGCCTTATTGGTAAGAGGCAAGAGAGAATTCGGCTGCCATCAAGAGGGGGAATTGGAATCAGATTCAAAAAGGCAAAAATAAGATTAATAATCATGCCTGCTTGGCCCGTTAGAGATAAAAAGAGGGCTACATTGGAGTGCATAGGATTTAGTATTAAACCTATTTTTAAAATAATAGCCCAAAGAAAAGCCATTAATAAATTTGAAGCGGGGCCTGCTGCTGTGATGAAAGCTAAGTCTTTCCTAGGGTTTTTTAATACAGAAGTATTAATAGGAACGGGTTTTGCCCAGCCAAAGAAAAAACTAAAATTAGTTAAAAACAAAGTTAAAATTGGAATGAGAATAGTACCAATTAAATCAATATGCTTTGTTGGATTAAAACTAAGGCGACCTAGCATTTTTGCTGTAGTATCACCATAACGATAGGCAACAAAGGCATGCGATGCCTCATGAAAAGTTAGTGCGAAAAGAACAGGCAAAATCCAGATGACAATGCGTTGTATAGTAGATAATTCAAACATGTATTCAACAATCACTTTAAGTTAAAGCTAGTTTAAGGATATTGGTTGATTTAAACAAGGTGTTTTATTTCACTAAAAAGCTTAATTCTAATTCAGGTTTCTAGACCCCTCGAACAAGTCGTGAGGCGTAGGGATGTGGAGTCGGGGTGTAGAGGAGATTCAAATATCTATGTAGCAACAACCAAGCCTTACGTATCGCGGCTTGTCCGTGGTATCCGGAAAGTCTATAGCTTGGTGCAAGGTGAGGGACCCAAATAGTAAAAATAGCAATTTAAATAATTTAGGGTATATAATATTCTTTTATTTTTTTAGACCTAATCTGTGCCAAAATTAACTCATTGTTTAATCCTTTTTTTGTTTTCCTTCGTTATTTTTTTTCCAGGTATATCTAGTATTCCCGTGATTGATAGAGATGAAGCACATTTTGCTCAAGCCTCTAAACAGATGTTACAAACGAGTAATTATTTTCAAATTCGTTTCCAAGAAAAAACGCGATTTCAAAAGCCGCCTGGGATTAATTGGCTACAGGCAGCTTCAGTAAAATTGTTCAGCAACAAGGATGCAAATCTAATCTGGCCCTATCGTTTACCCTCAGCTCTGGCTGGTTTTTTTTCTATTTTCTTACTCTATTTTTTTTCTAAACGTTTTTTGAATGGCGAGGTTGCTTTAAAAGCATCTTTATTCTTGGCAACATCTCTTTTACTCGTTTTTGAATCTCATATGGCTGTTATTGACAGCACACTTTTATTATCTGTCATTCTCATGCAAGGTGCTCTATGGATTATTTATGTAGAAGATAAAAGTCACTGGGGGTGGGCACTTTGTTTTTGGTTAAGTTTAAGTTTTGGGGCAGTATTAAAAGGGGTAACTCCTCTGATCGCTATTTTAAGCATACTAACTCTTGTTGTTATTAACAAAGACCGATCTTTCCTAAAACGCTTACATCCATTAAAAGGTTTATTGCTTTTCATCGGCCTTACACTTTTGTGGGTTTGGCAGGTAAATGCAGCTGAAAATAGTAATTATTTAATGCAAATGTTTCATAAAGATTTGTTGCCTAAACTACAGGGAGGCCATGAATCCCATGGTAAGCCGCCGCTTTTTCATTTAGCTATTTTACCCTTAACCTTTTGGCCAGCATCTTTGTTTTTATGGCAGGCTGCAAGTTATAGTTTTTCTAATCGAAAACAAAAAACAATTGGTTTTTTATTGGCCTGGCTTATCCCGACCTGGGTCTTTTTTGAAATCATGCCAACTAAGCTGCCTCAGTATGTCTTGCCTACTTTTCCAGCATTAGCTGTATTAATGAGTTTAGGTCTTGATAAATTAAAATTGAAGCCTGGAAAATGGCTTCATTTATTACAATCGCTTTGGCTGCTATTATCTTTTGGTTTAGCCTTAGTTATTACAGGTCTTTATTATTTTCTAATGAAAACTGTAAGCATTGATATAATTTTACTATTAATGACTGTCTTTGTGCTTTCAGTACTCAGTTTTTGTTTTGCATGGAAGGGAAAATACTCTAAGGCTATTTTGAGTGTTTTATTGTTAGCAGTTTTAAGTTATCCACTTATTTTTAGTCGTATCTTACCGCAGTTAACGCCAATCTGGCTTAGTAAAAATCTAGTTGAGAAATTAAATCAAGGGCAAATTTCAGAAGAAAATCCACTTTTAGCCATAGGTTATGATGAACCTAGCTTGGTTTTTAGTTTAAATACTAAATTGGTTAAATTCACTAATTTAAATGAAGCTTTATTTAAGCCTAATATGCTCTTAATTCCTCAAAAGGCATATCTAGCTTTACCCGATGATTACCAAAAGCGTTATCAATTAGAATCTCAAATTTCAGGGTTTAATTACAGCAAGGGTAAATGGCTAAATCTATTACTTTTAAAGCAAAATGAGGGAGAAAATTAATGATGAACACGCCAGTCAATCGGCTTTTTAACCTAGCAATAAAACCATCCGTTATTATTTCTTTTACCGTTTTCATTATATTAGCCTTTTTTTATATTGATCCATTTTTAGCCCAATATTTTCATGAAGCAAATTTAAGGCTTAATTTCCCTTTATTGAATTATATTACTCATCTTGGTTTAGGTGGCTTTTATTTACCTTCCTTTCTTATTTTGGCTTTATTCTTTCGTTATAGAAAAGACAAAGCTTGGGAGAATCGGTTTTGGTTCCTTTTTATGGCTGTTTTTATCCCAGGCATGATCTGTGTTTTCTTAAAAGTTATTTTGGGAAGAGCTCGTCCTGTACTCTTATTTAGTGATGATCTTTATGGTTTTTTCGGCTTACATTTTAAAGCCATTTATTGGTCTTTTCCCTCAGGTCATACAACCACTATTATGAGTGCTGCCTTTGCTCTATCCGTTATATTTCCGCGATTTTTCTATTTGTTTATGACATTGGGATTAATGGTTTCTTCTTCAAGAATTCTGCTAACTAGCCATTATTTGAGTGATGTTTTAGTAGCGGCTTATTTAAGCCTAATTGAAATTGGATTTTTACTCTATTTTTTAAAAAAGAAGGGCTTGCTAAAGCCAGTGGCTATAGAAGCGCTAACGAAAGCACATGCACCTGGTTAGCGTAATAAGAACAGTTTGTTATCCCACAAAATCCTGTCATTCCAGCAAAGGCGGGAATCTATTTCTTAAAGCAGCACTTTACTTTGTCTGATAAATGGATTCCCGCCTTTGCTGGAATGACAAATAGAAGCCTAATTAGGTGTTCTATGAGTGCTCGGGGTGAGAGCACTTCTATGATTAAATTTTGTGAGGATCGCTCAGGGACAAGCCGCGGTACGTAGGGAGGGTGGTAACGAGCAAGCCTTTACGTAGGCTAGAGAGCATGAACAAAGCGCTGAAGTATGAATAGAAAGAACATCCTTGTTGGTTAAATTTGATTTATTCAACAACTCCCCTTGTGGGAGAGGAGGCAGAATACTGATATATCTTATTTAATTTATTGAAGACTCAAACACTCTAAATCTTTTTTCTAATTCCCATTGCAAACTTGCCTTTTTATTTTCATGAAGAAAGAGTTGGCAGGCTTGTGAAGGTGTATCGTTACCTAGCAAATCATCAGCACAGGCTTTATTTGGTTTTGTATAATCATAGTTATCAAATAGGGCTTTGCCTTCAACAAAAGCATAATGCAGGCTATTACGACTTATTTCTTTTAAGGTTTGGTAGCTTAAATGATGTTCATATATTGCTTTTAAGTACTCTTTGCTTAAATTTGAACGGTTAACACCCTCATCATCAGTTGATAAGGCTAGCGGTACTTTTGCTTCTAAATAAGTTCGAAGAGGGTGCTCTTCACCTTTTAACTGATAAATATGGTCATTTGAGCTTAAATTGATTTCAACTAAAATATGCTGATTGGCCATATCAGTTAAAAGTTCTTTGGCATTATTTTCTTCTAAAATATCAAGACCATGTCCGATTCTTTCAGCTTTTGCCACTTTGATTGCTTCAGTGATATGGAAGCTTAAATCTTCTTTTGGAACAACCTGATTAGTTAATTCGCCTGCATGTAAACTAATATGGATTTGTGGGTAAAGCTTATGAAAATAAGCCATCATTTGCATATGCAATCGATAATCTCTTCTTGCTATCACCCCATTTTCTGCTTGAACTAAATTAACAGAAACAAGGTTAAGATCCGTGTTTGCAGCTTCAAAGGCAGCTAAAAGTTGACTAAAAACAATAGAGGGCGAATTTTCTCGTTGTATTTCATGAATAAACCGTACTTCAACAGAGCAGCCTTTTTCAGGCTTAGCACTTTTGCATTGGAGTAATTCTTGGGTATCGTTTTTATATTGATTTAAACTTTGATGAATTTGTTGGACTGCTCGTGCTATTCCTGCTTCTGTTAATTGTTTTTTCATGTCATCAAAATTACCATTCCATGAAAGGCCTTGCCCTAATTCTTTAGCTATATCCATATCAGCTCTTAACATAATTTCTAAGTAGAGTTCGTTTTGCTGAGCCGCTCTATTAATTACTTCTGCTAACATTTCTGATTTATGAAGATTTGATATTGCTTTAAATTTAGAAAAGGTTCTAAAAAAGTGCTGGTCAGAACGCTCACTAGCATTAGGATTAAAATTTCGCATTGACCAAGAATCAATAATTTTATCCTTTTCAATTGAATCTTGAATGATATTTTGAAGATAATTTCCAGCACTACAGTTTGTATCAAGATAGGCTAGTGCCGTTTCCTTTAAAAAACATAAATTATCATTTTTAGCGTAATCTAATAAGTTTTCTGCATAAGAAGCCCCGCTTAAATGGTTATGTAAATCTGCACCCTTAGGCATCGCCTGAATTAGTTCATTTAAGGTTTTAGGTTTGTTTTGAAGGCTATTAAAGTAGTCTGAAATGGCTAATTCATCAGCAGCAAATAAGGGGGTAGCAAGACAAAGAGAAAATAAAAATTTTAAGAATAATTGATTCATGCGTGAGCCTTAGAAATAATTAAATCATTATTATAAATTTCAGGAATAGTTGATTGTAAATTAGGATTATCGCCAATGTAATATTTATTTAGTGATAGCATAGAAAGAAGAAAGCATAAAAAAATAATTTTTATTTTTTGCATCTTGATATAGAAGCCAATAAAATTTAGCCAAATTGTATCATTTGACTATTATTTGGTCAATTGGTTTGAAAGTAGAAAAATAATAAAATAGATGTCTTTGCAAGACTAGAACCCACCTCGATAGATAGGTATAATAAGACAATTTTTTTTATATCGATATCCTAATGCCTGAAACCAATCAAATTGAGCTATCAGTTATCATTCCTGTATATAATGAAATTGATAACGTAGAACCTCTTTATCAAGAGATTGCAACTGTATTATCCGCAGATAAATTTATTTATGAAGTTTTATTTGTCGATGATGGAAGTCAAGATGGAACTAAAGAACGTTTGCAAGAACTTGAAACTAAATACCCTTCTTTAACGGCTATTTTTCATGTGAAAAATTATGGTCAAAGTGCCGCACTTTTAACAGGCGCTAAGGCCGCAAGATACCCTCTTCTTGTTACTCTGGATGGAGATGGCCAAAATGACCCTAAGGATATTCCACGTTTAATTGATGCGCTCAAGGATAATAAAACAGTCGTACTAGGTAATCGCAAAAAGCGAGATGACAATCTATTAAGAAAAATATCTTCTCGAGTTGGTAATGGTGTTCGTCGTTCATTATTGCATGACGATTGCCCTGATACGGGCTGCAGCTTAAAGCTTTTCCCTAAAGATGCCTTTTTAGCCTTACCGCATTTTAATCATCTGCATCGTTATTTACCTGCCTTATTTAGAAGAGAAGGTTATAAGTTAATCAATTTACCTGTTAATCACAGGCAACGTATCCATGGCGTTTCAAAATATGGTGTAATGAACCGACTTTTTGTGGGTATTCATGATTTAATTGGTGTACGTTGGTTGCTAAAACGTCCTTGTACACCGGAGGTTTATATAAATGAGTAATAGTTATATATGGCTAGCTGTTGGCTTTTTAGGTCAGGCTATATTTTCTGCCCGTTTTATTGTGCAATGGTTAATTTCTGAAAGAGAAAAGCGAAGTATTATTCCAGTTGCTTTTTGGTACTTAAGTTTACTAGGTGGAATTACGCTTTTAGTTTATTCCATTTATAAAAAAGATCCTGTTTTTATTCTAGGCCAGTCTACGGGTGTTTTTATTTACATGCGTAATTTATATCTTATTCAACGCGAAAGAGCATCCCGTATCAATAAATTTAAAAGAGCTAATGCTTAGCTAAGTCGAGATTTTCAATGTTAATTTCTGTTTATGGTGCAGGCTATGTTGGGTTAGTCTCAGCAGCTTGCCTTGCAAAAATAGGGCATGAGGTAATTTGTGCTGATATTAATGAGCACAAAATTGCTTCTTTGATGAGAGGGGAATGTCCTATTTATGAAAAGGACTTACCTGAGTTACTTGCTGAGCAATTTAAACAGAAAAAATTAATTTATACCTCCGATTTAAATTTAGCTATTAAAAAAGCAAATATTCATATTATTGCCACAGGAACGCCAAGTACTGCTGATGGTGAAGCTGATTTATCGCAAGTATATGCGGTTGCCAGAACTATTGCCCTAAATGCGGAGAAAGATTTAATTATAGTAACTAAATCAACTGTACCCGTAGGTACTAATGATAACTTACAAGCTTTTATAAACGAGCTTTTAGTTGAACATAAAAAAGGCATAAAAATTGAGGTGGCTTCTAATCCAGAATTCTTGCGTGAAGGAACTGCTGTTTATGACTTCCTTAATGCAGATAGGATTATTATTGGTGGATGTGAAAAGAGCTTAGAGCTATTAGAAGAGATGTATCTCCCTTTAAGAGAAAAGGGAATTCCTCTACTTAGAATGAATCTTCGTTCAGCAGAGTTAACCAAATATTCTGCGAATGCAATGCTAGCCTGTCGTATCAGCTTTATGAACCAAATCAGTCAAATGGCAGAGTCTTTTGATGCCAATATTGAAGATATAAAGCAAGGTTTAGCCCTTGATCCACGCATTGGTTCATTATTTCTCAATGCCGGCATTGGCTATGGTGGCTCTTGTTTCCCTAAAGATGTACGAGCCTTAATTCATACTGCGAAAAAGACAAGTTTAAATGCGTCCATGTTGCAAGCAATCGAGGCGATTAACGAAGAACAAAAACATTGGGTATTTAAAAAAGTTAATAAACATTTTAATGGCAAGCTACAAGGGCTTGTTTTAGCGGTATGGGGACTATCTTTCAAACCAGGTACAGACGATTTACGTGAGGCATCTAGCCTTGTTGCGATTGATGAGTTATTAAAGGCAGGTGTTAAAATTCGAGTTTTTGACCCCATTGCTATGCCTCATTGTCAAAAAAATTATGAGGCTAATGCTCATATTCAGTTTTGTTCTTCTGCAAAAGATGTTTTTAGTGAAGAAATTGATGGTCTTATCATTATGACTGAATGGGCAGAGTTTGCAAAATATAGCCTTTCTGACTTAAAGGAAAGCTTAAATGAGGCTCCCTTATTTGACGGTCGTAATTGTTTTGCAATAAAAGACGTAAAATTAAATCAACTTTCATATTATTATTCTGTTGGACGTCCAGTTGTTGTATCCTAATTATTTTAATTATTTTCATTTTTCTTAGGAGCACGCTTGATGCAAGTCAAAAAGGCTGTTTTTCCTGTAGCGGGTTTAGGCTCACGTTTTTTACCAGCAACTAAAGCTAATCCTAAGGAAATGCTACCCATTGTTGATAAGCCTCTAATTCAGTACGCAGTGGAAGAAGCGGTTCGAGCAGGTATAAATCATATGATTTTTATTACAAGCTCGACAAAGCGTGCCATTGAAGATCATTTTGATAATCATTATGAATTAGAGTCACGTTTAGCAGAGCAGGGTAAAGAGCAGCTTTTAGAATTAGTAAAATCAGTTTCACCGCCTGATATTCAGTTTACCTATGTTCGCCAAAACCAGCCACTAGGCTTAGGACATGCTGTTTTGTGTGCGGAACATGTGATTGGTGATGAACCTTTTGCAGTATTGCTTGCGGATGATCTAATCGATGATTCCAAATTGCCTTGTTTATCGGCGATGACTAAACATTTTAATGAGGATAAATATTCAGTCATCGCCGTTCAACCTGTACCATGGCATGATGTGCACCAATATGGTGTTGTAAAATTAGTCGATGGTCTTAGTGAATATTCTGCTATTCTTGATATGGTGGAAAAGCCAGATAAAGAATCAGCTCCTTCTAATTTAGCGGCAGTAGGGCGTTATATTTTTACTCCCACTATTTTTTCCTGCCTTAAAAAAACAAGAGCAGATAAACGAGGTGAAATTCAGTTAACTGATGCGATTAAAGATTTATTAAAAGAAGAAATTGTGAAAGCCTTTCAATTTAATGGTAAGCGCTATGATTGCGGTTCAAAGTTAGGCTACTTGCAAGCAACAGTTGAATTTGGTCTTATGCATTCAGAAATTGGCGATGCTTTTAATAATTATTTACAGTCTTTGGCTGAAGCCTAAAATCTATTCTAGCCTTGATGGAGCCAAAGGCGTAATCAATGTTTAGATTTTTTATAATCGTTCAATACTAGGCTATGTTATGCTGTACCAAGGTTTCAATGTTGTCATTGCGAACAGCGTGAAGCAACTCGGTTCGGATTTATAATTGGCCACCGTTCCGTTCTGCTTCGCTAAGGCTTGCAAAGAGTGAGGTTCTATCTTTCGTAGCTTTGGTGAAGCGAAGCGCAATCAAGCTTTAAACCGACCTTTCCTTGGTTATATTTCACTATACCAAGGCTACATCAAAGAATTTCTCTCATGTGAATAAGACACTCAAGCTTCAGAAAATTCTTGTTGTAAACGAGATACAGCATGCTTTGGCAATAATAACCAATAATGGCCTTTATTTTTCATATGACCTGCAATAAAGGTTGCCATGTCACCCGCCCCCCAATAGACGTCACCACGTACTATTCCTTTAATAGCACCGCCAGTATCTTGGGCTATCATAAGTCTTTTAAAGGGTTTATGTTTATCTGGTTGCATATCAGGGCGTGTGGTATGTAACCAAAGCGGGGCGCCTAGAGGGATCCATTGTCTATCAACAGCGAGTGAATAACCTGCAGTTAAAGCAACACCTTGTGCACCATAGGCCGCGTTGTTTTTTAAGGGTTGGAAAAAAACAAAGGATTTATTTTGGTGTAATACCGTATCCATTTCTTTAGGATGAGCTTCAAGATAGCGCTTAATATGCTGCATTGACGCGTTATCTCTCGTCATAACTCCTTTATCAATTAGAACTTTGGCAATAGCTGTATAAGGTGCGCCGTTTTCTCCTGCATAACCTAGGTTCATCTCGGTGCCATCAGTGAGCAAAACTGTCCCTGAACCTTGAATTTCTAAGAAAAGCCTATCAATTCGGCTATTAACCCAGACTAATACTTTAGCCTTAGATTGTATTGCACCATTATTGATTTCAGCGCGGTTGTAGTAAGGAATGAGCTTGTTTCCAGCTAAACGGCCGCTTATATGGCGATGTCCATAGCTTGGGTCAAATTCACTTAAGGTGACATTCACTAGATCGGAAGGAAGACCATAAATAGGTACATTATATTCCTTCGTTTTTTTAGTCGAGCCGTGTAGTAAGGCCATATAATAACCGGTAAATAAACCTTCTACATGTTGGTTGTCTCTAAATTCTACGGGTGTAAACCATTTTTGGAAAAAGGCTTTTGCATCCTTTTCAGATTGAGGATCTAATTTTAAGGCCTTAGCGCACAAAGGCTGCCAGTCTTTTGCTTGTAAATTAATGCGGGGGCTGCCCACTGCTTTTTCTGGTTCTTGTTTTAAAAAGGCGCTACAAGAAATTTGAAAGGCTTCTAATGATTTTATTACTTTAGTATTAGACCAGCCAGGCAGTTCATTAAATGCTTTAGGTGTGATAGAAAGTTTAGTTTTAGGTTTTTCTACACTAGGCTCTTTTTTTATTTCTGTTTTTGGAAATAAGAGAAAAAAGGCCAGACTAAAAAGAAAAGCAACTAATAAAAAAGAAAGCGTTATTTTTTTCATCATTTTCTAACCCATTAAAGACTACATTAAATCTATATTGATTGCCTAGATTAATGTAAAGAAAATTATGGGGAACACTATACATTATGATTATTTTTTAATCAACAAAAAAATAAAAAATG
>JAIUOG010000083.1 GCA_020161725.1 Pseudomonadota bacterium | reverse complement strand
TACTTAAAAGGGGTAACAAATTATTAGAAAATGCTGAAACGGCAGATAAAACCCTTATTTATACTTTCTTTAATCTTCTCTGTGAATTACAAAACTACCCCCCAATAAAACCAATTGATGATATAGAAAAACAAGCCCAAACTGAGATTAGCACCCTTAAAGTTAACTTTATGAAAATATTTGATAATAAAGGTGAAGCTATTGTCAAAAAAGTCTTGTCTCCCTCTAGCTGGTTTGATACTGCTAGTAATCCAATGGATATCGCTGTCAGTGATTTTTTAAAATCAGATATTTTTTTAAATAATATCGCTTCCTTATTTCCTTTTGGTTCTTGGAAAAATATAAGAGATACTCTAAAACAAGATGAGAAAAAAAGATTAGCTCTTGCCCGCACCATAATTAATAAAGCATTGGAGGCCCAGAAACAAAATCTTGATTTTGAGAAAGCCTTTAGTGAACAAACAATTTTAGAGCTAATTAATACTAATTTAGGCTCTAACCATCCTCTCATTATGCAAAGCCTTGAGCTAAGCCAAGTTAGACTAACCTCTTTCTTTGAGGAACTACAAGCCAATCCTTATGAATCTCTCAATGCTCAAACACAAGAAAGATTAGCAGATTTAATCCAATCCAAGCTTATTCCCCTTTTAAGTCTCTTGATTAAGGATATAAATAAGAGAGAAGAATTTTTAGCCAAAGAATTTGATATTTCCTTTATTTTAAAGAATAAAGAATTGATTCAAAACGCTTTAACATCTGAGGATAGGACAGATGAGGAAAGAGCTGATTTACTCAATAGTTTAATTAAAAATAGGGAAGAATTTAATCTAGAAGCAAAGGATCTAGTTGATTCCAAACAAAATGCCATCGAAAGCGAAAAAAGAATTAACAACGCATTAAGGACTGCCTCTTTAAAAGCCCTCCTCAGCTCTTCTTTGCTCTTAGACACAATAAAAGTTTTCTTTAATGAAAATGATTATCATCTTTTAGAGTCTTATTTAAAAGATGAAGAAAAGCTAACTCATGTAATTAAGCATTTAATTGATAATAATTTATCTTCACCACAGGATATTTTTGATTTTTTAAAATCGCAACAGGGATTGGAAACGATTAAAACATTTGAGGAACGCGGCAATAGTTTTGCTGATTTTACAAGAGATATCAAATTAGTCCCCCAAAAAGTAGCTAATTTATATAAAGATCTCTTAAAACCGGTTTTATTTAACCAACGCTTTAAAGCAATAATTAATAACTTAATTGCTTACCTTAATGAAGATGATTTTACTCTTCTTTTAGACTCTTTGGGTGAAGAAAATCCAAATCAAAAAGCAAAGCAACTTGTTAAATTTATTCAAATTCTAGAAGAGGAAGATGATGAAGCTTTGGCTTCCATATTTTTAACACCGAAAAATGCAGATGATTTAGAGCAAATTCCACTTAAAGATATGCTAGATCTGCTTAAAAAACTTTTCACCGAAGTGTCTGATTGCCATTGTTTCTTTAATCATCAAGATATAAAAGGAAACCTTTCTTGGGATAAAAGACCCAAAATCTATAGTAAATTATCAGAAGACTTGAAAGAAGTGCAAGTTGATGACTCCAATACATTTTTTAATGCTTTCTCACGTCAAGTTTTCTTTATTCAAGGCATACGTAATGGTTTACCAATTGCAGCTGAAATCAAAGCAGAGAGCAATCGTGAATGCAGAAAAGAATTGGAACGAGTTCGTAATCATCTATTAGGCGCTGCCTGGTGGGGAACTAATAGCCCCAAACTAACCAGCTTTTATGAGACAATGGGTGGTATAGGCAGTGCATTTAAACAGGCTTATTTTTCACTAGTTAATGCATTCAAAAAAGGATTTAATATCTTCGGAGCTAATTTCACTATTTCTGAACCTAATAAAATAAGTGAAGATTATAAAGAAACAGGTTATTGTCTTGCTGAGAAAATCAATGAGCTTAGTGCCTTGGATAGCACTGATATTAGCCAGCCTACCTGCCCTAAAGATGCAATTATCAGTTTAGAAGAAGAAATTGATGAAATAATCCATTTCCCAAGCCTTTTTAGACTGAAACGCACTCATAATACAGTTGATGAGCTTGCAATAGATATTTTGGCTGAGAACAACGCAGCTGTTTCTCCCCCGTCATCCTGAAAACAGCGGGCTGTTTGAAGGATCTCCTGGTAGGTGCACCGTGTTTTATTCAAGTTCGCAGTTGAAGTCAGAAGATCCTTCGCTTTGCTCAGGATGACAGTGCTTTTTCCCTGTCATCCTGAAAAAGCACCGCTTTTGAAGGATCTTCTGGTAGGTATCGTATTTTACTCAAGTTCACAGTTGAATTCAGGAGATCCTTCGCTTTGCTCAGGATGACAGTGCTTTTTCCCCTGTCATCCTGAAAAAGCACTGTCATCCTGAAAAAGCACCGCTTTTGAAGGATCTTCTGGTAGGTATCGTACTTTACTCAAGTTCACAGTTGAATTCAGGAGATCCTTCGCTTTGCTCAGGATGACACTGCTTTTTCCCCTGTCATCCTGAAAAAGCACCGCTTTTGAAGGATCTTCTGGTTGGTACCGTACTTTATTCAAGTTCACAGTTGAATTCAGGAGATCCTTCGCTTTGCTCAGGATGACAGTGCTTTTTCCCTGTCATCCTGAAAAAGCACCGCTTTTGAAGGATCTTCTGGTAGGCGCACCGTACTTTATTCAAGTTCACAGTTGAAGCCAGGAGATCCTTCGCTTTGCTCAGGATGACAGTGAATAGCTCGGGAGGTCAGACAGGGCATGGCAGGGACTCTATATCTCCCCTTTCTTCCGCCAGCTAGTACCATTAGCGCTATCTTCAAGTTCAATACCCATCGCAGTTAATTCATCACGAATATGATCAGCCCTTGTAAAATCACGCAGAGCTTTTGCTTTTAAGCGCTCCTCTATAAGCCCTTCAATTTTTGCTTTTTCGCTTTCATCGATACCGGCTTTTAAAAAATCGTCTGGTGAAGATTCTAATAAACCTAAGATAGAGGCTAAATGTTTTAAAGTAAGCGCTAAGGAAGGAGAGTTGGTTTTATTAATTTCATGGCTCAATTGAAAGAGTATAGCCAAAGCAATAGGTGTATTAAAATCATCATTCATCGCTTCATTGAATTTATCAACCCATTGCTGTTCAAGTTCACCGTCAGGGGTTATCTCTTTTAAAGTTTGATAAAGCCTTGTCAACGCTTTAAACGCATTATATAAATTCTCTTCGGAATAATTAAGCGGGCTTCGATAATGACTTGATAGAAGGAAATAACGAATCGCTTCATGATGATGTTTTTTTAATACATCTTCGATAGTTAAAAAGTTTCCTGTGGATTTAGACATTTTTTCATTATTGACCTGCAACAACCCTGCATGCATCCAATAATTAGCAAAATGTTGTCCAGTAGCCGCTTCCGATTGGGCGATTTCATTTTCATGATGGGGGAATTGTAAATCTAAACCGCCGCCATGAATATCAAAATGCTCGCCTAGCTCATGAGTTGACATCGCTGAACATTCAATATGCCAACCAGGACGACCTTCCCCCCAAGGGGATGGCCAGGATGGCTCGCCTTCTTTTGCCTTTTTCCATAAAACAAAATCGAGGGGGGATAGCTTATCTTCGCTTATTTCAATACGAGCACCCGCCATTAAGTTATCCAAATCTTTATTAGATAATTTACCGTAATCCTTAAAGGCAGCTACCTTATAATAAACATCCCCATTATCAGCAAGATAGGCAAAATCTTTTTCAATCAAACGCTCAATCATTTTAATAATTGAATCAATATGATTCGTTGCCCTAGGTTCTTTATCGGGGGGTAACACATTGAGTGCTTTAGCATCCTCATGCATTGTATCGATGTAATGGCTAGTTAGCTCAGAGATAGATATCTTTTTTTCATTGGCTCTTACAATGATTTTATCATCGATATCTGTAATATTTTGTACATAATTAACCTCATATCCTGAAGCTCTTAAGAAACGTACAATCACATCGAAAGAAACCATAGAACGAGCATGACCAAGATGGCAGCGGTCATAAACCGTAATCCCGCAAACATAGATACCAATTTTTCCAGGATTAATGGGTTTAAAAACTTCTTTTTTACGTGTTAACGAATTATAAAGATTTAACATAGCTGCCTCTTTTAGCTGGGATTCCAATTATCCTTAAGACTTACCACTCGATGGAATGCTTTTACCCTTTGATTCTCACCAATTTGATTCACCGCAAAATAACCTACTCGCTCAAATTGAAATACTTCGTGTAATTTAGCTTTAGCTAAAGCAGGTTCACAAAAGCCTTTAATTTGTTTTAAAGAATCGGGGTTTAAAAATTGCAGAAAATCATCTTCTCTAGCAGGATTTGCATCGTTAAATAATCGGTCATAGAGATAAACGTCGATTGGTAAAGCTTCTTTTTGCGATACCCAATGAATAACGCCCTTCACCTTTCTGTCTTCAGGATTTTTACCTAAGGTATTTTCATCATAGCTACAACGAAGTTCAATAATTTCACCTTTATCATCCTGAATGACCTCATTGCAACGAATGACATAGGCATGTCTTAAGCGAACTTCGGAACCAGGGAATAAGCGGAAGTACTTTTTAGGTGGATCCAACATAAAATCAGAACGGTCGATATAAATTTCACGGCTAAAAGGAATTTTACGACTACCTTCTTCTGATTTTTGCGGATGATAAGAGGCTTCCAGCTCTTCTACTTTATCCTCAGGGTAATTTTCAATAACAATCTTAATTGGGTCTAAAACTGCCATGGCTCTTTTAGCTGTTTGGTTTAGCTCATCGCGAATACATTCTTCGAGAATAGACATATCAATGACCGAGTCAGAACGTGAAATGCCAATAATTTCACAAAATTGTCGAAGCGCTTTGGGTGGATAACCTCTTTCACGCATTCCTCTTAAAGTAGGTAAACGTGGATCAGCCCAGCCATTCACAATATTTTTTTCAACTAACTCTCTTAATTTACGTTTGGATGTCACTGTATGAGATAAATTAAGTCTTGCAAATTCAGTTTGTACTGGTTTTGCAGGCAAAGGTAAATTATCAATAAACCAATCATACAAAGGACGATGGTCTTGAAATTCTAAGGTGCAAAGCGAATGAGTAATTTTTTCTAAGGCATCGGATATAGGATGCGCATAATCATACATAGGATAAATGCACCATTTATCACCTGTTCGTTGGTGATGGGTATGTCTAATGCGATAGATAACGGGATCACGCATATTGACATTACCCGAAACCATATCGATTTTAGCTCTTAAAACATGAGTTCCGTCAGGAAACTCACCTTCCTTCATACCTGTAAAAAGCGTTAAATTTTCTTCAACTGAACGATTACGATAAGGGCTTTCTTTGCCAGGCTCTAATAGAGTTCCTCGATAGGCTCTAATTTCTTCCATGGTTAAGCTATCAACATAAGCCTTACCATTCTTAATTAAATGAATCGCAAAATCATAAAGTTCTTGATAATAATCAGAAGAATGGGTCATATCACACCATTCGAAACCTAGCCAACGCACATCATCAATAATAGCGTTTACATATTCCTGCTCTTCTTTAATCGGGTTTGTATCATCAAAACGCAGAAAGCAACGCCCTTTAAATTCTTCTGCTAAGCCAAAGTTAAGGCAAATCGATTTAGCATGCCCTACATGCAAATAACCATTAGGCTCTGGAGGAAAGCGCGTCACAAGAGCATCATGTTTTTTAGAGGCTAATTCCTCAGTTACTAATTGGCGAATAAAATGTGTTCTTTTTTCAGTTGATTCAGTCATCTTTTTTCCGTTTAATTATCCATTGCCTTTCGCATTTCTCCAAGCAAAGACGGTGCTTTAAGAATTGTATCGGGCGTACTTTCATATGCTTTATTAATTGCTTCTATTAGGGCAGCCCCCACAATGACTCCATCCGCAAATTGAGCCACTTGAGATGCCATTTCAGCCGTTTTAATACCAAAACCAACCATAAGAGGTAATTGAGTTTGCTTTTTACGTTCTAAATAATTTGCTTTCACTGTCGCTAAATCAAAAGCCGAAGACCCAGTTACCCCTTTTAAAGAAACAAAATAAAGATAACCTTTAGCTTGTTTATTTATTTTATCCATGCGAGACGATTCAGTTGTCGGTGAACATAAATAAATACTATATAAATTGTTTTTTTGCCAAATAGAACTAATCCATTCCGATTCTTCTGGGGGAAGATCAACAATAATAGTTCCATCGACACCAACAGATACTGCCTTTTTAGCAAAGGCTTCATAGCCATACTGCTCAACCGGGTTAACATAACCCATTAAAATAATGGGAGTACGTTGGTTAGTTTTTCGAAATTCGTCGATAATTGCAAAAACATCATCCGTATTAACACCCTGTAAAAGCGCTCTTTCCATTGCGGCTTGAATAACAGGGCCTTCAGCCATAGGGTCAGAAAAGGGTATGCCAATTTCTAAAATATCAACACCCTCCTCAACTAAAGCATGCATTAAGGGTAAAGTAAGATTTTTATTAGGATCGCCAGCCGTAATATAAGAACTCAGCATCTTTTTATTGCTTTTATTTAATTCAGCTAAGGTTTTATCAATTCGATTCATCATTTAGCCCTATAATGTTATCTTGTCAATGCTTGCAACGGTATGCATATCCTTATCACCCCTACCCGATAAATTAACAACGATAGTTTCCGTAGGCTTCATAGTAGGTGCCAGTTTCATGGCATAAGCAATTGCATGACTTGATTCAAGAGCTGGAATAATTCCTTCTACTCTTGTCAATGTGCGAAAAGCATTTAAGGCTTCCTCATCATCAATAGCAACATATTGAGCTCTACCCTCATCTTTAAGATAAGCATGCTCAGGGCCGACGCCTGGATAATCTAGACCTGCTGAAACAGAGTAAGTATCCATGATTTGGCCATTATCATCACATAAAAGATAAGTACGATTGCCATGCAAAACACCCGGCTTACCTTTTAATAAGGAAGCAGCATGTTCTTTAGTTTCAATGCCTTTACCTGCTGCTTCAACACCATAAATAGCAACCTCTTTATCTTCAATAAAGGGATAAAATAAGCCCATGGCATTAGAGCCACCGCCAACACAGGCTACAACCGCATTAGGTAATGAACCTGTTTTTTTCAGCATTTGTTGCTTAACTTCACGACCTATCACCGCTTGGAAATCTCTCACCATTTGTGGGTAAGGATGTGGCCCTGCTACAGTACCAATGATATAAAAAGTATCATCAATATGACTGACCCAATCCCTCATCGCTTCATTTAAAGCATCTTTTAAAGTACGCGAGCCTGCTGTTACAGGCACAACCGTAGCACCTAGAAGTTTCATACGGTAGACATTAGACGCTTGGCGTTTGATGTCATCAGCGCCCATATAAACTACACATTCCATACCTAATTTAGCAGCCACGGTGGCAGATGCCACACCATGTTGGCCTGCACCTGTTTCAGCAATAATCCGTTTTTTGCCCATACGTTTAGCAAGTAAGGCTTGCCCTACTGTATTATTAATTTTATGAGCGCCAGTGTGATTTAAATCTTCTCTTTTTAAATAGATTTGAGCTCCACCCATTTTTGCTGTTAATTGTTTAGCAAGATATAAGGGAGTTTCTCTACCAACATAATTTTCTAATTCATCATTTAATTCAGCTAAAAATTGAGGGTCATTCTGAAATTGAATATAAGCTTTGTTTAACTCATCAAGAGCATGGATTAGCGTATCTGCTACAAAAATACCACCATAGACACCAAAATGCCCATGAGAGTCGGGAAGATTATAGTTAGACATGGTTTAGATCCTTTAATGCCTCGGTAAATTGTTTCATTAAATTTTTATCTTTAATACCGGGCGATAATTCAATGCCTGAACAAACATCAACAGCATTGGGGTTTGTTTTTTTTACAGCGGCTTTAATATTATTCGAATCAAGACCGCCTGCTAAAATAAAAGGAATTGAAAGATTATTGGGGATAAGCCCCCAATCAAAGGTTTTTCCTGTGCCGCCATGATTTGTTTCTGAAGGAGAATCCAATAAAATTGCTGTTGCATCTGCATATTTAGTTGCAGCCTCATAAATAGAGGCAGCCGTTGTTACCTGCATGGCTTTAATATAAGGGCGTTTAAACTGCCTGCAAAATTCAGGCGATTCCTCACCATGAAATTGTAATCTTGCTATAGGTAATTCAGAGAGTATTTCATCTACCAATAAAGTTGAGGGGTTTACTAAAACAGCCACAGCCTCAACGAAAATAGGTAAACGTTCCAATAATTTTTTTGCCTGCATTAACGATACACAGCGTGAACTTTCTGATGCGAAAATTAAACCAACGGCATCAACACCCAAAGCTGCTGCATAGGCAATATCTTCGGGTTTAGTCATACCACACATTTTCACACGTATACGCTCACTCACATTTATTCCCCAGCAAAAAATAAGGGGCCTGGACTAGGCTCGATTAATGAAAATTCGTTTGGATAAGTTACTGCTACTAAATATAGACCATAGGGTGGAGCTGTTTCAGCACCTAAACGTCTATCTTTGGCGTCAAGAACCTCTTTCACCCAGCCAACGGGCTTTTTATTGGAGCCTACAGCCATTAATACACCAGCAATATTCCGCACCATATGATGTAAAAAAGCATTGGCAGTAATATCAATGATAACCAAGTCCCCTTTCCTGCTCACTTCAAGCTGATGCACGTTTCTCATCGGTGTATGCGATTGGCATTCAACCGAACGAAAAGAGGTAAAATCATTCTCACCTAAAAGGTACTGCCCCGCTTCTTGCATCATTTGATGGTCTAATTGTCGATACTGCCAAGTAATACCACTGCGCATAAGAGCAGGTCGTATCGGTGAGTTATAAATCACATAACGATATCGCCTTGCAGTTGCAGAATAGCGGGCATGAAAATGCTCGGGCATCTCCTTTCCCCATTTTACACAGATATCCTTTGGTAAAAACGAATTAGCACCATGTATCCATGAACGAATCGTTCTCTCTTTATCGGTATCAAAATGAATTACTTGATTGGTAGCATGAACGCCCGTATCAGTTCTTCCCGCACAAACAACCGAAAGCTCAGCATCAGCAATTTGACATAAAGCGTCTTCGAGTACTTGCTGAACTGTATGCAGGCCTGTCTGTGCTTGCCAACCGTGATATTGGCTCCCATCGTATTCAACCCCTAAGGCAATACGCATTCACATTTCCTGCTCAAAAACAGCCAATGTATAACAGCAGCCCTGCTTTGTCTATACCCGTGCTCTTCCAAAATGCTAGATTTTAGGCGAGTTGATTTTTTTGACCCTCGCTTTTTTAAAAGAGAGTAATAGAGCGTTCTATTGCGAGCTTTTAAAAAAGCGAGGGGCGGAAAAAGCAATAGACTAAAAATAGCATTTTGGAAGAGCACGGGTATAGACCCGTGCTCTTCCAAAATGTTAGTTTTATTTTAGCTTATTAAAAATATATTTGCCTTTGCATGATGCCTATTTCATAATCATGCCAAATTTATCTTCGTTGAAAATATGACTGCCTCCATTTTAGACGGTAAAAAATCTGCCTCCTTTGTTAAAGATAAAATTAAACAAGACGTTCTAAACTTAAAAAAAGCGGGATTTAAAACACCTGGCCTTGCGGTTATTCTCGTTGGCAATGATGCTGCCTCTGCTATTTATGTGACTAACAAAAGAAAGGCTTGTGAAGAAGTGGGGTTTTATTCAAAAGCCTTTGACTTACCTGCAACTACAAATGAAGAAACTCTTTTAAAGCTTATTGATGATTTAAATCAAGCGCCTGATATTCATGGCATTTTAGTGCAACTACCCTTACCAGCTCATATTGATACCAATAAAATTATTGAAGCAATTTCACCTTATAAAGATGTCGATGGCTTTCATCCTTATAATTTAGGAAGGCTTGCTCAAAAAAATCCCCTGCTTCGCCCTTGTACCCCCCTAGGTATTATTAATCTATTAAATTACTATCAAATTCCCCTGAAAGGTTTAAATGCAGTAGTTGTTGGCGCCTCTAATATTGTAGGTAGACCTATGGCTTTGGAGTTATTATTAACTGCAGCCACAGTAACTATCTGCCATCGCTTTACCGAAAATTTAGACCAATTTATTAAAACAGCGGATCTGATTGTTGTCGCAACAGGCATTCAAGATGTCATAAAAACAGAGTGGCTCAATAAGAAACAAATTCTTATCGATGTTGGTATGCATCGCCTCGCAGATGGCAAATTAAGAGGTGATGTTGATTTTCATAAGGCTAAAGATAAAGTAGCCTGGATTACACCTGTGCCTGGCGGTGTAGGCCCTATGACGATTGCAACACTTTTAGAAAATACCTTATTTGCAGCAAAACTTAATTCAATTTAGTCAGATGATGATTTTCAATTTGATAAAAAAGACCAAAATAGTTACAATCGGATAATTTTATCAACATCAAATTCCAATGCCTTTAATCAATCAACGCTTTAATCCGGGAACTGATGTTCAAATCCAATTAGCAACAGAAGTTGAGGCTGAATTAGAAGTTGCAACCGAAAATGGCGAAATACCTTTTTCGGATGAGCCAATCGCTTTAGTTAATTGTGCTACCTTTAAAGGGTCGCGCTACCTCGTGAAAGATTCCGGGACATCCCAGTCCCCGAAATCGACTCGCCAACGCGCGAAGCTAAGAGCCGCGAGCGTCCTGTTTCCGGCACGATTGCTCTGAACGAGCAACGCGT
>JAIUOG010000082.1 GCA_020161725.1 Pseudomonadota bacterium | reverse complement strand
TGAAATGGGTTTGATAAAAAATGAATTACGTTTACCCCTAACCCCTTTGTCAGAAGCAAATCAAGCTGAACTGCGTAAAGTTTTAAAAAATTTAGATTTAATTAAATGAGGATTGTTGTTGTGAAAAAAATGAGTTTTTGTATGGTTGCCTTTCTATTAGCAAGTTGTTCTCAGTACTCAACTACAGGTGATAAATTATATATGCAAAGCAGAAACGGGCCTGATGTGAATGTACCAAGACCTTTAACTGATTCTAATATTAGCCATTTTTATGATTTACCACAGCAAAATAAAAATCCTGCTATAAGTATTGAGCCACCAAAGGATTAAAGATAATAAAAGGTAAAATCCCATGATAGAGTCTAGCGAGTTAGCAATTGTACAAAGTTTATCAAAACGTATTGTTGATGCGCAAAATAATATTCGTATTTTAGATAGTATCAAATGGGACGATAAGGTAAGAAAAGAATTTTTTCATCATAAAGCTGAGCGAATGCCTGAAGTTGATAAAGCCTATTATGATAATAATAGGCCTTTGCCCTTTGATGCAGAAGCAAAACAAGAAGAATTTCGCCTTATCTTGAGAGATGCTCAAAATCAATTAGGTCAATATTCAGCGGTTACTCGTTTAATTAAACGTCAATGTGATGAATATGTGAGAGCCGTACAAATGCTTGCGGCGCGTGGCACACCCACATTCAGTGATATTGCTAAAGAACTTTATGGAAGCCCACATGATGCTTTTTATTCTGGTGGTCCTCGTTTATCTGAATTAGGTAATTTACTTTTTGATCTTTTAACTGCTTTAGATGTGCAATTACAATCCGAAGCAGATGTGAAACGTTATACTCCCTATGAAGCACAAACCTTATTACAAGAACGTTTAAGTCATTTTTTTAGCGCTCACCAAAATAAAATTACGGTGATGGTCAGTGATGATATGGTGGCTGATGCAGCAGCGGGTGCAGATAATATTAAGTTGAGTAAAACAGCACGTTTTAGTGATAGAGATCTTAAATATCTTGAAGTACACGAAGGTTGGGTGCATGTGGGAACGACTTTAAATGGAAGTACACAACCCTACTGTTTCTTTTTATCAAAAGGTTCTCCTTCAAGTTCGGTGATTCAAGAAGGTTTAGCTGTGATTACTGAAATTATGACCTTTTCTTCTTACCCTGGCCGCGTTAGGAAAATTACTAATCGAGTTATTGCCCTGGAAAAAGTAAGAGAAGGGGCCAATTTTTTAGATATTTATCGTTATTTTCTAGACTGTGGTTACAATGAAGATGATAGTTATAACCATACTGTCCGTATATTTAGAGGTTCTACACCGACAGGTGGTCCTTTTACTAAAGATCTTTCCTATGCTAAGGGCTTTTTATTAATTTATAATTTTATGCGCTTTGCTATAAGTCAACATCGAACGGATTTAATTACTTTGCTTTTTACTGGCAAGCTGGTGTTAGATGATTTACCCCTTTTAGCTGAATTAAGAGATAATGATATTTTAAGCGCACCTCTTTATTTACCTCCTCCATTTCGAGATCTAGCGGCTCTCAGTGCCTGGATGAGTTTTTCGTTATTTTTGAACAAATTTGACATTAATGAAATTCAAAAGAATTTTCGGTTTTTGTTGGTTTAAATGATACCATCCTGTGCTTTATTTGCTATTCTTTGCTTTTCGAAGTATCTCCTGATGTGAAGCTCTATATTGCCAAATGAAAGCGCTTCAATAGAAGCCCTTTTAATTTGCTTTTTTCGCATAGAAAACATTAGATTTCATAGCAAATTATATGGTTTAATATGAAGTTCTTATCCATTTGATAGAGTATAAAAATGACCTTTGTAGTTACTGAAAGTTGTATCCGCTGTAAATACACTGATTGTGTAGAAGTGTGTCCCGTTGATTGCTTCTATGAAGGTCCTAATTTTTTAGTTATTCATCCTGATGAGTGTATTGATTGTGCTTTATGTGAGCCCGAATGTCCTGTACAAGCGATTGTATCTGAAGATGATTTAACGCCTGAAAATAAACAATTTTTAGAGCTAAATGCAGAGCTTTCTAAAAAATGGCCTAACATCACTTCCAAAAAAGATGGTCCTGCTGATGCCAAAGACTGGGAAGACGTTGAAGATAAATTACAATATCTCCAAAAAGACTGGGACAAATCATAGCCTCTTTAGAAAAACTGAAAAAAGACTGCCAGAAAGTCCTAAGTGACCAAGGACGTCTTACAACAGCCATTCCAGGTTTTAAAGCAAGAGCAGCCCAGATTGAATTAGCTTCAGCTATCGCTGAAGCCATTGATACAAAGGATGTTTTAATTGCTGAAGCGGGCACTGGTCTTGGAAAGACCTTTGCCTATCTAATTCCAAGCCTTTTATCTGATAAAAAAGTGCTTATTTCGACTGCGACTAAAACCTTACAAGATCAGCTCTTTCAAAAAGATTTACCCTTATTAATTAAAGCTCTAGGCCTTTCTTTTTCTGCACAAAATTTAAAAGGACGTTCTAATTATCTTTGCCGTTATCGCATTCAATTGCATGCCGAAGAAGGGCGGTTTATAAGCCCTACGGTTGCGCATGAGGTACTATTAATTAGAGAAAAATTAGGGCAGTTTGTTGATGGTCTTCGTTCAGAATTACCTGAAATTAGTGAAACCTCACAAGTATGGCCTTTGGTTACCTCGACGGTTGATAATTGTTTAGGTAATGAATGTGAGTATTATCAAGATTGCTTTTTAGTCAAAGCGCGTAAAAGAGCCTTAACGGCTAATATAGTAGTAATCAATCATCATTTATTTTTTGCTGATTCAAGACTAAAAGAAGAGGGTTTTGGTGAGCTTTTGCCTGGCGTTGATATTGTTGTTTTTGATGAGGCACACCAGCTAGCGGAAATAGCGACTAACTTTCATGGTTTTAGAGTAGGTACTCGTCAAATAAGAGAGCTTGTTGATGATATTTTAACTGAGTGGCCAGTTTTAGAATTAGCAAACCAACCCTTAAAAGAACTGAGCATTAATTTAGATAAATTGATTGATGAATTGGTGGTTTGTATCGATGGTTTTACAGAAAAAATAACTTGGGATGAGCTCAGTCGAAATAAGCAAATAATGCCTATTTTAGAAAAAATGCTAGCGATTATAGATAAAATAATAGCTTGCTTTGAAGGTATAAGTTTTAGCGAAAATAGTGGTTTGAAACGTTGCTTTAAACGTCTTGAAGATTTAAAAAAAGCACTCTTACAGTTTTTTGAAAGAGATAAAAATCATATTCGTTGGCTTGAGCGTTTTAAACATCATTTAGTTTTTCATGCAACCCCCTATGATATCGCAGATAGTTTTAATGCGCTTTTAACTAAACAAGAGGCAGCCTATATCTTTACCTCAGCAACGCTCACAGTAGCTTCTTCTTTTGATTGTTTTATTAAACCCTTAGGCTTAAATACGGCAAAAACTTTGCAATTTGCTAGTGCTTTTAATTTCCAAGAACAGGCCTTACTTTATTTACCAAGAGAACTGCCAGACCCTAAAGATGATTTTTATTATAAGGCTTTAGTTGCTAAAGCCATACCGATTATAGAGGCTTGCAAGGGAAGAACTTTCTTTCTTTTCACAAGCCACAGAGCGTTAAAAATAGTTGCTGAACTTCTAAGCAATCATTTAAACTACCCCCTTTTAATTCAAGGGGATGAAGCAAAACCTATTTTGCTTGCCCGTTTTCGCCAACTAGGCAATGCAGTCTTATTGGGGACAGCTACTTTTTGGGAAGGGGTAGATGTAAAAGGGGAGGCCTTATCTTGCGTCATTATTGATAAATTGCCCTTTGCCAATCCCTCTGACCCCATTGTTCAGGGTAAAATGGCTTATTTAAAATCGCTTAACTTATCTGGCTTTGATGAATTATCCTTACCGAATGCAGTGCTTGCTTTGAAACAAGGTGTTGGGCGTTTAATAAGAGATGTTGAGGATAAAGGTATTTTAATGATTGCTGATCCACGCCTTACGGGTAGAGATTATGGTCAGCAAATTTTTGCAAGTTTGCCCCCTATACCCAAAACTCGCGATGAGCAAAAAGTGTTAACTTTTATTGAGAATTTTATTAGCAATGAATCTACTGGCAATTGATACTTCAACTGAGCAAATTTCTTTAGCCTTATGGCTAAAGGGTCACATGCATACTAAAACAGAGCTTGCAGAAAAGCAGCATGCTAAAGTTTTGTTATTGCATATTGATGATTTATTTAAAGAGGTAGGCAAAAGTCTCAATGACTTAGATGCTATTGTCTATGGAAGAGGGCCTGGAAGTTTTACTGGTCTAAGAATCGCATGTTCTGTGGCGAAGGGTTTAGCTTATGCTAAAGATTTACCTCTTTATCCCGTATCCAGTCTTTTAGCTATCAAAAATGAATTTAGTGAGCAAAACCCAGCTTTAAAAGAAAAACCTCTTTTATCAGTAATAGATGCCAGAATGCAGCAACTCTATTGGTTGTATGCAGATAATGAGGAAAAAGTGACCGATATTGACGACATTAATCCAATTAAAGAATCATTTTACCTTGCTGGAGTCGGTTTTGAAGTTTATTTAGATAAGCTTTACCAAAAGCAAAATAAATTAGAAGAGGCTTTTAATATTTACCCTACAGCAGCAGCGATGATTCGTCTTGTCTTCGATGGAAAAATCAAATCCTGTAGTGCTAAAGAAGCTTTACCTGTGTATGTTCGTAATCAAGTTATACAAGGAGTCAATCGTGGATAAGAATCTATTAGATATTCTTGTTTGTCCTTTATGCAAGGGCAAATTGATTCACAAAAAAAATGAGCTTATCTGCCGTTTTGATAGATTAGCCTTCCCTGTCCGAGATGATATTCCTGTGATGTTAGAAGGAGAGGCAAGGGTGCTTTCTTTAGAGGAAAAGGAGCAATTATGAGTTTTGATTTTCATGTTCTAATACCAGCTCGTTTTCAATCGTCACGTTTGCCTGGCAAATTGCTTATGGAGTTACAGGGGATAACTATTTTAGAGCGTGTTTATAGGCAAGTACAAAAGGCCAACCCTAAGTCAATTACCATTGCTACTGATAGTGATGAAATTGCCAATATTGCAAAGGGTTTTGGTGCAGAGGTTGAAATGACTGCCCCAACTCATCAATCAGGTACAGATAGAATTACTGAAGTCGTTGCTAAGAAAAAATTTGCAAGCTCAGACATTATTGTCAATGTCCAGGGAGATGAGCCTTTAATTGAGCCTATTCTGATTCAACAGGTTGCTCAGATATTGCATATGTCTAAAGAGCCAGTTGCCACTCTTTGTTGGCCTATCGAGACCGAGGCACAATTTTTAAACCCTAATGTAGTGAAGGTAGTGAAAGATAAATATAACAATGCCTTATATTTTTCACGTAGCCCAATTCCAATGCATAGAGATAAAAAAGAACTGGCTGACGAAGTCTATCGCCATATCGGTCTTTATGCCTATCGCGCTGGTTTTCTATTGGAATTTGTTCAATGGGAAGAGTCAACATTAGAAAAGCTAGAAGCCTTAGAGCAGTTACGTATCCTAGCAGAGGGGCATAAAATCAAGGTGGCTGAAGCCTTAGTAAAACCTTTGCAAGATATTAATACCATTGATGATTTAAATTTAGCTCGTGAATTATTAGAAAAAACAAATTGTTAGTTCGGTACTTCACATTCAAGAAGATCCTTCAAAATCTAAGGCTTTTTCAGGATGACAGCGCGCTGTCATTCTGAATGTAGTGAAGAATCTTCTTGAATGCAGGGTTCGAACTCTTTCCAAAACTCTTCACTTTGCATTCACCAAGATCCTTCAAAAAGCTACGCATTTTTCAGGATGACAAGCGCACTGTCATTCTGAACGTAGTGAAGAATCTGCTTGAATGAAGAGCTCGAACTCTTTCCATAATCCTTCACTTTGCATTCAAGAAGATCCTTCAAAAAGCTACGCATTTTTCAGGATGACAGCGGTTTTATATCTAAAGAATTAACTTCCAGTTGGCAAATCTAGAGTTGCTCTCTTTCTGTGGCAGAGAATGTCTAAAGAGAGTGATAGAGGTTTATCACGGCAACTTTTCTAATATCTCAATGCATGCTTTTTGTTATTGTTCTATACTAAGTGCATGATATTATGTCAATGGAATTGATATGCCTTTTCTTTCTTCTGCTGTTATTAACTTAACAAGTGATAGTTATGGAAAACTTTTAAAAAGAGATAGTAGTCTTTATCAAGAGATATCAAGGGGATTCAAAAAAGATCTATCTTGGGATACCAAAGTAAAATATAAATCGCAAGGAATGACACTTCTTGATACTAATCTTCTTTCGCTCGCTATTTTATTAAAACAAGATGTAGACGATATTGAAAAACTTTGTGAAAGTTTATCCATAAAACAAATTTTAGCTGCTTTTAAGCAGGCTATCGTTGAGAATGCCGATGAATATATAATCGATTTCTTTTTAGAAAGCTACCCTCAATTAGCTTCACTGGATTTCATACTAGAGCACGATGAATCGCTAGTGAAACTAAATCCTTACTATACAAAAAAACTTTTAAAACCGTATTTAAATGGTTCTATCAAAATAGATGCTTATTTCAAACTACTGCCTAAGGATTTGCAGTTAAAAAGATTAATTGAAATACTTGAACTTAGCTTATATGTTGAAAATGAGCACTTCGCTAGAAATATTTTAGATATTTTAATCTTTGAGGTTAGTTCAAAGATAAAAGGAGATAATATTTATGGAGCAAAATTGGTTTTTCAACATATAGTAGAAGAAGCTGTTAAATCGCATAACTGGGCTGCTTTAAAGTATATTATAGATAATAATGAAAATTATTATAATAAATATGGACTTAGCTCAAAGGATATTTATGATATATTGAATAGTTCAAAGTATGATTTTAAATTTAAATTTGTTTTATCTTTAGTATACCGCAGAGACCTATCTTTTAATGGTAAACAGATTGAGGCGAAGTATTATGATGAGTTAAGTGCTCATTTACCAAGAGATATCCATTTAATTAGTCTTTTTGAGGCTAACTTTGATAACTTTAATCCACCAGAACAATTTCCTTCACAAGGATTCCTGCTTCTCAATTATTTAAAGGCTCATAAAGATAAAATACCTGAGTTAGCCAAAGTGAATATTTTTAAGCAAATGCTTTTTGAGTTTTTAGAAACAGGGGTTGCCTATTGCCAAGTAAAAAAGGGTAAATTGATTGGTTCTAATCAACAACAAATACCTATTTTAGAGCGGTATGAATTAGTGAATTCTATGTTAGATAGTGTAGATAATCCATTTCGTCTTTTTTTTGAATTTTCCAACTCCCCCTACCATGATGCTGGAGCAGATAACCACTATATTCTAATATTAACGGCTTTGAAGATGGAGTTAGCTACCTCTCCTGAATTTTTACAAGAATGCTTAAGAAAAGATAAAAATACAGAAATAGGAGAACTTTTATATCTATTTTTAACTGAAACTAAGCTAAGTGATCGTGAAGCGAATACTTTACCCGAAAACTATATTATTCACCTTGCCAATAAACCAGGATATAAAAAAGCATTATGGGAATATATTAAGCAAAATGCGGAGTCCCTAAAGAATGAGTTATTGGCTATTAATGCCAATAAAAACCATCCTCTTAACCAATTTTTGGTAACAACTGCCAATCGCTATTCATTATTTAATCATCGAACGCAAGCAACCTCTTCGACCAAACAAATGGCTGATTTATGTAATCAGCTTATTAACGGAGATAAACCAGTTTCATCTACGGCAGATAGATTTGATCACCATTGAGAGTTTTTGTTTTAATTTAACTCTAATTGGTTGGTAATAATTTGATAAGTATTTTTATTCTATACTTAAGCATGAAATTATTTTAGAGATTGGCATGCCAACGATTGCTCCAACTGTTATTTTATTAAGTAAAGAGGATTATGAAAAATTCTTAAATAGAGATCCTAGCCTTTATCAAGATATTTTAGATGCTTTAAAAAAGGTTCCTTACTGGAATACCAAAGTTCAATATAAATTATCTCAAGGAAAAAAAGTTCTTGATACTAATCTACTTTCTGTTGCCATTATTTTAAAACAAAACAAAGAGGTTATTGAAAAACTTTGTGATGGCCTATCCCAAAGACAAATTATAGAGGCTTTTAAATTGGTGGTAGAAGAAAATGCAGATAAAACCCTAATCGATTTCTTCTTAGAGCGTTACCCTAAATTAGCTTCATTACAATATATACAAGACTATTCTCGGTCATTAGTTAAAATAAATTCTTACTACACAGAAAAACTTTTAGAACCTTACCAAACTGATTCTTTAAAAGTTAAGAGTCTCAAACCAGACGAATTGATTAATATATTAGAGCTTGCCTTATTTGTTAAAAATAAGAAGCTAGCTAAGTCTATCCTAGATGCATTAAAAAACAGTTCTAATGCTAGTGAATCCAAAAAGTATTTTCAATTTTTACTAAACAAAGCTGTTAACCTAGGCCATTGGGCAGCACTAAGGTATATCATAGAAAGCAATAAAAACTATTACAATGAATATGCATTTCAGCCAGAAGATGTCTCAGATTTATTAGAACGAATAGCAGGAGCTGATTTTAAATATAAATTTGTTTTATCTTTAATATACCACCGCAATATATCGCTTGTTAGTAAATCGATAGTAGGGAATTATTACTCTAAATTGGAGCATCATTTACCTCCTAATATCCCTTTAATCGAGCTTTTTGAAGCTAATTTCGAAACATTTAATCTAACAGAAAAAATGCCATCACAAGGTCTTTTACTCATCAATTATCTTTATAATAATAAAGAAAAAATAGCAGAGCTATCGCAGATAAAAGCATTTAAACAAATGATTTTTGAAGCTCTAGAAACAGGATTTATGTATTACCAAATGGAAAATCGCCAATTGGTTGGGAGCAATCAAAAGCGTATGCCTGTTATCGAGCGATATGGGTTAATTAGCTCAATTTTAATGGGATCTAATGAGAGTTTACATCAATTTTTTACAACTCATCGACATTCTTTTGCTGATAAAACTAAAGATACTAATCACATTCAAAAATTAAAGGCTTTAAGAACGGAATTATCGACTTCTGTTGAGTTTTTACAAACTATTTTAGAAAAAACTGAACAAACAGGTCTTGGCGAGCTTTTATACTTATTTTTAACGACTAAAGTTAATGATGATGACTTAGAGTTACCCAAAGACTACCTCTTTCACCTAGCCCAAAAGCCTGAATACAAAAAGGCTTTATGGGAATATATAGAAAAAAATAAGGAAATATTAAAACCTCAGTTATTGGCTTTTAATAAAGACCATCCGATTAATCAATTTTTTGCAATTCATCGAAATTGGCATTCTTGGTTTAAAACAACTGATTCGAGCAAAAAAATGGCTGATTTATACCAGCAATTGAACAATTCAAGTCGAATCGCTAAGCCTTAATTGTTAACTTTCGTATGTAAATTAAAGCCTTCTTTCTTAATAATCTGGTAAGTATTCATGTTCTATACTAAAAGCATAGAATTCTTTTAAGGAATCAAATATGTCTCTGTATTTAACGAAAGAAGAATATAAAAGACTTATAGATAGAGATTCTACTCTTTATCAAGAAATAATAGAAAGAGCGGGTAGGTATTCTGGCAATATAAACATTATCTATAATGGTCCGCCAGAATTTAATTCTACACTTCTGACTGTTGCTATTGCCTTAAAACAAGATCTAAACGTTATTGAAAAAATTTGTAAAGATGCAGATTTTAGCGCTATTTATAAACCATCTTTTTCGCAACTTAATTTTTTTCCTAAGTTTGAGGAGATTTATCAAGGTTTTAGGCAGGCTTTATGGGAGTGTAAATCGGATGAGAATCAAGGTAATATAATTGCTTTCTTTTTAAAAGAATATCCTGGACTATTATCAGAGCTATTTTCAAAAGATCGCGCGCTAGCTAAAAGTGCTGCAACAAGTCTTATAAAATCTTATTTAGATTTAGATGTTACGAATCAAGATATAGACGATTTAGTTTTAATGTTAGATTTTGCAGCATCTATGGATGATGAGGACGCAGTCGCAAAAATATATGGCCTTTTAAAAATAAAACTAGATGAACCTGAGGATTTGGCTGAGTTAACAACAACAGAGGATTTAGTTGTAATACTAGATATTGCTGTATCTTTTAATGATAAAGAGTTAGCTAAAAAAATAGGGGTAACTCTGAAAGAGAGAGTAGATGAAGAACAAAAAGCCCCTAAAGATCCTTATAATAATAGGATTATAGCTCAGCAAAACAAAGTATTAAAAGAAATTTTTTTGGCTGCAATCAATCATGCGAGTTGGGCAGCACTTAGATATTTCCTAGAAGAGAATAAAGACTATTATGATAAGTATGATCTAATACCCCCTTATGTGCATCCAGATTACAAAGACTTATATGGGAAAGATAGGTTTATCCTTTCTATCTTATATCATCTTGATAATAATTCTTCACGCCCCATACCTTATATAACTAAGTATTATGGTGAGATGAGCGAGCATTTGCCTAAAGGTGTTCATTTAATCGATCTTTTTCAGCAAACATCTGATAGCTTTGAATCTTTTGAATATCCAGCAAATTTACCTTCGAGAGGACGTTTGCTTTGGAACTATTTAAATGAAAATCAAACTCAAATAACAGCTTTTGCTAAAGACAAAACGCTTAAAGAAATAGTTTTTGAATATCTAGAAACAGGCTTTGATTTTTATGAAGGAAAAAATGATAAATTGTTAGGCAAGAGTGAAACTAGATATAATAGTTTAGAAAGATACATGATGGTAAATGATATTTT
>JAIUOG010000081.1 GCA_020161725.1 Pseudomonadota bacterium | reverse complement strand
TATAGTAATACTGGAACCAGGAATGATGGTTGCGGCAACAATAAAAAAAGCAGCTCCCAGAAGATAGGCCAGCCCCGAAATAAAGTACTGTATAGAAAACATAGATCGGCTAAGATTGCCGAGCATTACGACTAAATCTGCACTGTTCATACGCTAATTATATACCTAAATGACATACAAAACTTGCATTGCCTTATTTTTCTTCTAATATAACGTGTTTAGAGATCTCATCAATAGATTATTTTTAATTTAAGCACCTTTTAGCCTTGGAGCAAGAGATAAAGTATAATTTTAAAAACGCCTGGATTCCGCGGACAAGCCACGGAACGTAGGAGGGGATATATACTCAAATGTAGCGAAGCTAGCCTCCCAAGTGATGTGCAAAGCCAGTTACGGTGAAGGAAAGGGCAGAACCTCTAAGTTGTACCTTCCCCCTACCTACCGCAACTTGTCAGCGGTATCTAGAAGCTTAAGGTTAATTATGGAACAAATAATAGTTTTTTTAATCAGCGGGATTATTTCCCAAGAAATAACATTTACCTAATAGACGGTCTTAATATGCTAGCAAATACATTTCCCATTACTTTAATTGAAAGTAAAATGATTTCAAAATACGTAAAGCACTTTCAGTTTAGTACCGAACTTAACCCTGCTTTTAACTATATTGCAGGTCAATTTATCACTATTCATTTTGAAAAAAATGGAAAAATGCTAAAACGAAGCTACAGTATTGCCAATATACCCGAGCATGATAACCGAATTGAATTTGCAGCTGGCTTTGTTAAAGATGGCCCTGGCACTGAATTATTATTTAATCTTAAACCAGGTGACAAAATTAATATTAGTGGCCCCTTTGGTCGCTTAATACTGAAAAATGATGAAGTGAAACGTTATATCCTCGTAGCTACAAGTACTGGTGTTACACCTTATCGAGCCATGTTAAAAGAGTTAGAAACCCGCTTTAAACAAAACCCCTTTCTTAAAGTCATTATCTTACAAGGTGTGCAAAAAAGTGCTGATGTACTTTATAAAGAGGATTTTCTAAATTTTGCTGCAAAGCACCCAAATCAATTTGAATTTCGTGCCCATTTAAGCAGAGGACAAGATGAAGCTTTAGCAAATCACGAATGCTTAGGTTATGTACAATCCTCTTTTAATAACCTCCAACTAAACCCCAATGAAGATTTGGTTTATTTATGTGGAAATCCAGGTATGATCGACGAATCTTTTGCTTATTTAAAAGAGCAAGGTTTTGGCATGCAGCAAATTATTAGAGAAAAATATATTTCCGCACCAACACGATAAAATTTAGAGCAAAAATCAATCAAATTAAATTAGGAGTCTATTTATGTTTTACGATGAGCTTTCTGAAACCATGGAAATCTTACTACAAGATGGTAAAGGTATTTTGGCTGCAGATGAAAGTACAGGTACTATTGGCAAGCGTTTTGATTCTATTGGTATTGAAAATACAGAAGAAAACCGTCGTGACTACCGCCTTTTATTAGCGACAACAGCTGAATTAGAAAATTATGTGAATGGCGTCATTCTTTTTGAAGAAACTTTTGATCACAAAGATGAAAAAGGAACACCCATCGCTGAGCTTTTTGCTAAAAAGGGTATTCTTCCTGGAATTAAAGTTGATCAAGGTTTAGCTAATCTTGCTAATACAGAAAATGAAAAGGTAACTAAAGGCCTAGATAGCTTAGATGAGCGTTTAGCGCATTTCAAAAAACTAGGCGCTAAATTTGCTAAATGGCGAAATGTTTATACTATTAGCCAATATACGCCAAGCATTACCGCTATTAAAGCTGGAGCTGAGATGCTTGCACGTTATGCGGCAGCTTGCCAAGCAATTGGAATTGTTCCTATTGTTGAACCAGAAATTTTAATGGACGGTGGCCATTCTATTGAACAATGTGCAGAAGCGTCTGAAATGGTTTTACATGAGCTATTCCATGCTTTATTTATCCATCAAGTTGAATTAGAGCATATCGTTCTTAAGCCTAGCATGGTTACCTCAGGTAAAGATTTTAAACCTTTCAGCTCTGCTGAAGACATTGCTGACTTTACCGTTGCTGTATTCCGCAATAACGTGCCAGCAGCAGTACCTACTATTAATTTCCTTTCAGGCGGCCAAAGCCCTACACAAGCAACTGAAAATTTGAATGCAATTAATAGCACCGGTTATCAGCCATGGAGTTTAAGCTTTTCTTACGGTAGAGCGTTACAAGAAGATTGTATTAAAACTTGGGCAGGCAAAAAAGAAAATGTACCCGCAGCACAAGAAGCTCTATTAAAGCGCGCTCGTTTGAATAGCGCTGCTTGCTTTGGTGAATACCAAGCAAGTATGGAGTAGTAATGTAGGCTGGTGCTAAATGCCGTGCAGCTCAGCATGAGAATACGCATCTTTGCTGTTACTGCATTTCCGGCTCAGAAGGACAAGCTTTCTAAACCCCGCGAACAAGTCGCGGGGCGTAGGAAATAAAAGCAACAGGTAGGGAATAAACTAACAAGTAAGGAATAAACCAACAAAAGAGAGTGGGATCTTTCTTCCCCCAAAACATCTATATCAATTCAAATCGAGCCAACAAAGGTAAATGATCAGACAGTGTTCGCCAAGGCTTTCCTTGCAAACATTGAACATCAACTACATTTAAGCCACGATAATAAATTCTATCTACACAGAGAGTTGGCTTAATCGCCGGAAAAGAACGAGCATGTTTACCTTCTAAGCTGTAAAAAGCCTCATGAATACCTAATTCTTCAAATAGGGGTTTAGATAAATGGTGACGCCAATCATTGAAATCCCCTGCTATTAATAGGGGTTCATTGATAGGAATAGACTCTTCTATATGTTGTATTAATGTTTTAATTTGTGAAGCTCTTTCTGCTTTAAAAAGACCTAAATGCACACAGAGCAAATGAACTTGCTTATCTTCAGCTATCTTTATCTCACCATGCAAAATACTACGCGAAGCCCTATTCATTGAGGATAAATTAAAATTTTCAAAGCGACTGAATGGGAATTTAGACAAAATAGCATTACCATGATGGCCTGATTGATAAATTGCATTCTTAGCATAAAGATAATGAGGCCATATTTCAGAAGCAATATATTCTACCTGAGGCTCCTCAGGCCATGCTTTAATTCTTTTTTCACGCAACCGATGCTCCCCCTGCACTTCCTGTAAAAAGATAAAATCAGGATTCAGGCAAGACAAAGCCTCTTTCATTTTTGGTAGAAAAAAACGTATTCGACCTAAACTAAAGCCCTTGTGAATGTTATATGTAATTAAGGTTAATTTTTCTCGCATAATGAAAAAATAAGGAAATATAGTTTTAAGCATATCATGCTTAAGAAGAAAAAATATCATAAATATTCTTTGTTTAAAAAATGGATTAACAACCAACAATTGATTAAAAAACATCATTATGATAAAATTTTAAACAAAAACCGGTTATGTAATAAACAATAATTTATTACCAGTAAAACTTAAATCAAAAAAAGAGAGTTAAAACGATGTTAGCCGATTTGAGAGAACAAATTATACAATGGTGTAAAGAAGCAAATAATGGAATTGATCACAATGAGATTGAAACAATTTATGTTAAAGCAAGTATTGCCGAACAAATGTCTCTCTATCTAAATATCCAAGCCTTAGTAAAATTAAACGTTTTAAATCCCAGCAATATAAAATATCTAATTGAATATCATGTAGAATTATATTCTGTAGCCGATTTTAAAAAACAAATTATTAGCTGGTGTAAAGAAGTAAATACTGGAATTCTTAGTAAAATTGAAACCGTTTTTAATAAAGCGACTAAACAGACTAAAATTTCTCTCTATTTAAATATCCAAGCTTTAGTAAAATTAAACGTTTTAAATCCTAGCAATTTAAAATTAATTATTGAGTGCCATGAAGAGCTATTATCCTGGATTGAAACGGGTGAACTGAATGCCAAAATGCTTTACCTCTTAGCCAATAATGAGGAGCCTTTAGAGATTATTAAATTTTTTAAACGTTTTTTAAAAGTAGATGAATTAAATATTCATAATGATCTTTATGAAGTAGAAAATCTTTTTGAAGCAATGGAAGAACACGGCAATGTAGCTTTAATATTCCCTATTCCTAAATGCAGAGAAGAACTTATTGAAGATATTATATTCTTAAAAGATAACAAATGTTTAAATTCAGAATTTTTGGTTAGGCTTATAATTGCTTATAATGAAAATCCCGAAAATCCTTTAATACCCTCTGTCATCCAAAAATTATACGCATTTAACATCTTGGATTTAGAAACTCTTATTGATGCATTTGAGAAGCCTCAATGGGTTTTAGATACAATACCTTGGGATTTGCTAGAAGAAAAACCTTATTTAGCTAGGCATGCAATGGACAAATCGGTTGCATGTTTTATCAGATCCCTTGAGGAATTAGGTGAAATAATATATAGCGATAACGATGAATCAGATGAAAATGCGATGGATGAATCTCCAGTTGAAGAAGACAATAAGTCTACTCGTTCAAAAAATGCAAAACGCTCTATAAGTGCTATGTTAGGAGCAAACGAACAGGCCCTTTCAGGCCCTGAAGACAATGAAGAACCGCCGAAGAAATATGTGGCAGGACTACTGAATTTATTTACCCACACTCCCGTTAGAAAGCCAATGGCTTCAGATTCATCCCAAGCTAAAAAAGATGATGCCAAACCACCTTCATGCGGCTATTGGTAAAATAGATTTGTGTTAAGCGGCATGGATGCCACTTAATTTATTTCCACTACAATTTCATTTATCTGTTCAATCTTGCTTTAAATTTTATTTCTAATTTGACCAAAAAATGTTATTTTTATTTTTGCATGTAAATTAATTTAGAAACAAAATGAACAATACCTTTCTAAAAAGATAATACAGTGTTGCAAAGGAGTGAGTGAAAACGATCTCAATACTATTGAAGGCTTTTTCAATACTTTATCAGAAAAAGAACAAACTTATTTTTACTTAAATATTAAAACCTTATATGAACTTGGCATTTTAGAGTCACGAACTATTTATCTATGTTTTTCATGTAACGAAGAGCTAAATATGTTGAATATAAGGGGCTTATTAGTTAAAGATACCATCCAATTATTGCAGACTAATATAGAACCTAAAGAAATAGCTTATATACTGATTACTATTTTTGATAGGGTAGAAATGGATGTCGATATTTTTTATAAAAATATGGTAATAATTCAAAATAATCTTAATTTATCTTTCCCGATGCCTGGGCTAAGGCAAAACCTTATACAAAATTTAAATGAATCAGCTTATCTTAACGAAGAAAGCTGTGCAAAATTGATTTGGTTATTTTGTAATTATTCTATACCGATACCCATACCTGTACCTCAAGAGCCCGTCTCTTATGATGATGCTAGTAGTAGTTATAATACCACTTATGCGGCAAATAATTCTGAATCAGGCTCTTTTAGCCCAGGTAATCATCCTTATTCTTTTCACGCCCCCTATCAGTCTGATGCTCTCACAGAGGATAATGACGTTTCAGAAGAGTCCGCATTTCCATGGTCTAGTACACCATACTCCCCTACAAATTAGCTGCTGCGTCCTAAAGAAAGCTAGTCTTCTTTAGGGCACATTAAGATGTAGGAATGCCTCTTTTAACACTCTTATAAATTTTATTTTTTAATTTGATTAAAAAATGCCAAGGTAATTTTATAACTCTTTTCATTTGATATAAAAAATGACTTATCTTGAAAAAATACTAAGCTGGTGTATAAAATACTTTATTTTTTACCCAACAAAAGTTGTTACTATTGAAGACTAAGAAGTACAGATGCCTCTCCCAAAAGGGAGAGGCATCTACTGTATAATGTCAGGCTCACTAACACAAAGATGTGGCACTGTCATGCCAGGTGTATAAATACTAGAGAATATATCGAGCTAAATCCTCATCAGCCAACAATTTACCAAGATGATCTTCAACGTATTTAGCATTCACGAGCACCGATTCACCATGACGATCAGTTGCTTCAAAAGAAACTACTTCTAATAAACGCTCCATGACCGTATAAAGACGGCGAGCACCAATATTTTCCGTGCGCTCATTCACACTCCAGGCTACTTCAGCAATTTTATGAATACCCGATTTATCAAAACTTAACTGCAAACCTTCCGTTGCCATCAAAGCAATATATTGCTCAGTAAGGGCAGCATTAGGTTCAGTTAAGATGCGCACAAAATCATCTACGCTAAGTGCATAGAGCTCCACTCTAATCGGTAAACGCCCCTGCAATTCTGCAATGAGATCGGACGGTTTAGCAACATGAAAAGCGCCTGAGGCGATAAAAAGAATATGATCGGATTTAATCATACCGTATTTGGTTGAAATAGTTGAACCTTCAACCAAAGGTAACAAATCACGTTGTACCCCTTCGCGAGATACATCACCGCCACCACTCTCAGCGCGTTTAGCTACTTTATCTATCTCATCAATGAACACGATACCGTTTTGCTCGATATTTTCAATCGCCTTTGTTTTAATATCATCTTCGTTGATTAATTTAGCCGCCTCTTCTTCACGTAAAATGTTCATTGCTTTTTCAATAGTTAATTTACGTGTTTTAGTACGTCCAGTACCGACTTGTTGAAACATCGATTGCAATTGGCTTGTCATATCTTCCATGCCAGGAGGAGCCATAATATCAACACTTAGCGGAGCTACTGCTAAATCAATTTCAATTTCATTGGCATTAAGAGCACCTTCTCTTAATTGTTTTCTGAAAATTTGACGCGTTGAATTTTCTTTCTCACTTTCAACTAAACTGCCACGAGCAGCAGGTAAAAGTACGTCTAAAATTCGATTTTCTGCAGCTTCCTCAGCTAAGGTTTCCACCTTTTTCATTGCTCTTTCGCGCTCATCTTTAATTGCAACGTCAGCAAGATCACGAATTATCGAATCAACATCACGCCCAACATAGCCCACTTCAGTGAATTTAGTTGCCTCAACCTTGATAAAAGGAGCCTCAGCAAGTTTAGCTAAACGCCTTGCTATTTCCGTTTTTCCTACGCCAGTAGGGCCTATCATAAGAATATTTTTAGGCATAATTTCATTACGCAAATCCTTATCTGTGATTTGCATACGACGCCAGCGATTACGTAAAGCAATAGCAACAGCCCGCTTTGCTTCATCCTGACCAATAATGAATTTATCTAATTCTTGTACAATTTCTCTTGGGGTCATCATCATTTTATTCACTGTCACAATCCAATTCTTCAATTGTTAAATTATGGTTGGTATAAATACAGATATCAGCTGCAATATTTAAGCTTTTTTGCACAATATCCTTTGCTGATAATTTTGTATTTGCTATTAGGGCTCTGGCTGCAGATTGCGCAAAAGGTCCACCTGAACCAATAGCAATTAAACCTTCTTCTGGCTCAATAACATCGCCATTACCTGTAATGATTAGGGAAGCACTGCTATCTGCTACTGCCAAAAGCGCTTCTAGACGGCGTAACATTTTATCGGTTCGCCAATCTTTAGCTAATTCAACTGCCGCTCTCACTAAATGACCTTGATGCATTTCTAATTTACGCTCAAAACGCTCAAATAAGGTAAATGCATCAGCAGTTCCACCTGCAAAGCCTGCAATAACCTTATCCTTATAAAGGCGTCTTACCTTACGAGCATTACCTTTCATAATAGTATTGCCAAGGCTTACCTGCCCATCACCACCGATAACGACCTTATTTCCTCGCCTTACTGAGACGATGGTTGTTCCGCGATATTGTTCCAAAATAGTTTCCTCTAAAGAGTCTGAATTGGCTAAGATGGGGGCATTCAAGAAAAATTCAATAGCTGTCTTTATTTTTGTAAGCAGTTTTGACAAAAACCTTTAAGCTCAATTGTTCCTTCATTTAGGTCAAAACAGTTAGTGAGAGCAAGATTTTTAATTAACGCTTCAAGCGATTTATCATGTACTTCATTAACTTGATGACAGTTATTGCAGACTAAAAATACTTCAAAAGGCAGATGCTTTGCCGGCTTAGAACAAAGTGTATAAGACTGAATTGATTCAAGTTTATGAACTAACCCCTCTTCAACAAAATAATCCAAAGCTCGATAAATTGTGGCAACTTTGAGATTTTCACTGGTCATTTTAAGTTTATCTAAAAGTTCATAAGCCTTTAAAGGCTTTTCGCTGTGCCATAATTGAAATAAAACCGCCTTCCTTAATGAAGTCAGTTTCAATTCATGTAGATTACAATAATCGAGAAAGAGTTGAGAATAGGCCATATTTTCTATTGGGTTAAAAAGGAAATACCTTTATCCATTGGTGCTAAACCTAAATAAAGAGCGACACTTTGACCAACATCAGCAAAGCTATCACGTCGACCTATAAATTTAGACTTCACTTGCGGACCAAAAACAATAACAGGAATATGTTCTCTCGTATGATCAGAGCCAGGAAAGGTAGGGTCACAGCCATGATCTGCTGCAATTATCACAATATCTTCCGGCTTTAAAATAGCTTCTAACTCAGGCAAACGTTTATCAAAAGCCTCTAGTGCATGTGCATAACCCGCAATATCACGGCGATGGCCATAGGATGAATCAAAATCGACAAAATTAGTAAAAATAAGGCTGCCATCTGCAGCGGCTTTCATCGCTTTGATTGTTTCATCAAAAAGCGCCATATTTCCATCCGCTTTAATTGTTTCAGTAATACCTTGGTGAGCAAAAATATCCGCAGTCTTACCAATAGCAATCACTTCTCTTCCTGCTTTTTTCAAAAAATCCAAAAGCGTAGGTGCAGGGGGTAAAGTTGAATAATCGCGTCGATTCGCTGTTCTTTTAAAAGAACCTGGTTTGCCAATAAAAGGCCTTGCGATAACTCTGCCGACATTATATTTATCGACTAAACGACGCGCTATTTCACAAAGCTCATAAAGTCTTTCTAAACCAAAAGCTTCTTCATGTGCTGCAATTTGAAAAACGCTATCAGCCGAAGTGTAAACTATGGGCTTGCCTGTATCGATATGCTCCTGTCCTAATTCATCAATAATTATTGTTCCAGAGGCATGTTTTTCACCCAATACGCCTGATATTTTTGCTTCTTTAATGAATTGATTAATTAATTCTTCAGGAAAACAATTCGCTACATCGTCAAAATAGCCCCAGGCAAAATCAACAGGCACGCCTGCTAATTCCCAATGACCGCTGGGTGTATCTTTACCTAAGCTTTTTTCAACGGCGTAACCATAATGACTTTGAGGCGCATCTAACTCAGCTAAATTGATAAAACTATTTCCTGAACTAGCAACAGCAGCATGATAAAGCCCTAAACGTGCTAAATGAGGAATAGTTAATGGCCCCTTCCTTAAACCATCTTTATCAGCCTTAGAAGAATTCGCTGCTTCAACAATATGGCCAAAGGTATCTGCACCTTCATCACCATATAAATGGGCATCCAAGCTTGCTCCAATACCTAAAGAATCCATCAATAATACGCAAGCCCGTCCTTTAAACATGTTCTAAACTCCCTCTTTCCTTCGACAGAAGGTTTCTTTTAAACCTGATACTAATAGGAAGGCGATAATTAAACCAATTGGAAATATTAACGCTGCAAACTGATAATCCCCTAAAGAATAGACAGGCAAACCATCCTGCATATGCATTTCGCCATGATCAACTAAAAGCATGGAAAATAAGTTTTGATAGAGGATATAACCACCCTGGGTGAGAATAGAGATAATACTTAATGAGGTTGCAGTCATTGCAGGTGAACTAGACTCTGCAATAAGCGCATAACTAATTACTTGAGCCGCGGTAAAAAAGCCTAGAAGGAAAAATAAGACCTTCATGACAGGAATAGAAACTGGAACATATAAAATAACTAAAACCGTTGCTAACGACGATAAAACACCAATTTTCATGGGTAAAATGCGACGCCCTATTTTATCAGATATCCATCCCATTAATGGACCACCAACAATAGCCCCCAAAAACAGCATTGAATTAATAATTGCTGCCTCTTCTTTATCGATTCCCATTTTCTGTACTAAATAAAGCGAACCCATCATTGCGCCATAAACTGCAATAGCCATATTCATAAGACTAGTATAAAAAGCAGCTCTTAGGTTTTGGCCATTGAAATAGACCCCTTTAAGCGTTTTTAACAATTTAGTTTTTTGATGAGAAGACGGTATATGAGTTTCGGTTTTATCGAGTACTGCAAAGGACATAAAAACAAGGATAGCGGTACCTAACCAAGCCACTTGAACCAAAGCCTCGCGCCAACCAATACTGGCCACCAATTTAGTTAAAGGATATTGCGCAATCATGCCGCCGGTCATAGCAATTGTCACAATAGCCCCTGTTACCATTGCCATTCGCTGTGGAGGGAACCAACGAGAAGCTAATCTAACTGGGCCAAGGAAGCAAAAAGCAGAACCAATACCCGTCACAAAACGGCAGGCTAGAGCCAGATAAAAAGATTGCGCATTTGCTAAGACAAAGGTACTAATTACACATAAGGCCATAGCAATAAGGATTGTTTTTTTAGCAGAAAATTTATCTAAAATAAGCCCTGCAACAAAAAGAAATAGCACATTTGAAACATAATAAACACTGGATAAATAAGTCATTTTATCCGCTTGCACATGGAAATCATGCATAATATTGTCAGCAATAGAAGCAAACATATTGCCTTGGATAAACTCGTAAAAGAAAAATAAGGATGCAGCAAAACAAACAAGCCAGGGTAACATCGCATTTGAATACCGACTGCCTTCTTTGTATTCTTCAGCCATTTGCATAAGTTCTCCCTAATTTAGAGGTCGACAGTAAGTTTCTCGAGTAAAAAAAATAGCGACTAAAGCTACACCAACAGTAAGCGGAAAAATCCACATTGCAAATTGAAAATCAGCAACATTATATTGCTCTACCAAACCGGCATGATAACGCATTAACCAACCAAAGAGTAACTGCCCAATACCAGCGCCCCCCATAATTAAGAGAGAAGCAAAGCCAGTAGCAGTACCGATATTTTGCACAGGATTTGATTCAGCTATTAGAGGATAACTGATAACCTGGGTACTTGTAAAAAAACCCAAGCAAAAGAAAAGAATGCTAAGCATTAATGGTGATAGAGAAATATCCATCACCAAGGGAAT